>CAKUFT010000007.1 GCA_934650095.1 uncultured Collinsella sp. | reverse complement strand
CCGCTGCGCGGCCAGCAGACTAAAGTCTTGTACGCAAAGAAGGCCACTTAATGTGGCCTTCGTCTTGCGCAGGACTGTAGAGCAGGGAACTTCGTGCCCGCCGTCCGGGAGGGCGTTGCATTTAGAAAGATGGACCGATCGCCGTCAGCGATGGGAGCTACTCCCCCAGCACGGCCTTTTTGGCGGCTGCAGCCATGTTGTCCAGATCCTCCTTGGTGGGGTGATCCTTTGCGGCAACCCAGTTGTCGAGCAGCATCTTAAAGCGGGCATTGTCGGGATCCTGCTCGAGCATGGCCTCGTAGCGCTGCTTGACCGCGGGGCCCATCTTGCCCTGGCACATCGCCCAACCCACAAGCTCGGCGTCATCGGCCAAATTGGACGACACGCGGTCGATAATCTGCTGGTAATAGCTCTGGTCAGCACCAAAGCCGCAGGTACCAAACAGGAAAACGCGCCTGCCGTGCAAGGCAGAGAGCAACGCCGCGACCGAAGGCGTGCATGCGCCCTTGTCGCACCAAAAACCGACGAGCACCGTGTCAGCTGCGCTGGCACCCTGCGCCTCGAGCGCAACCTGCTCGGCATCCGCATCGTCGCTCAACGCCGCGGCATGGACAAACTCAACGCCCGCAGCCTGCAGAGCGCGCTTGATCGCGCCCGAAACCATCCTGGTATTACCGCTCTTGCTGTTAACCACCAAAGAGCACGTCATAGTCACGTTGCCTCGTTTCCCCCAAAACTAAAGCCACTAATGCATTTTATTAGAAGCATATCTTAGTACTAAAACCACAGATGTAAACCAACTTCTGTTGATTGACGGCACAGCTGACATCAATAGGCAAATACGCCCGCAGCGCAAGTCCCTAAAATCATGCGGGAACCGCAGTACCGTCAGAAAATGCAGGAGGAAATTTGGCGGTCCCGTTAATAGATTTTGTGACAAGGGCATGACAGGGGGACAGGTCATTCGTCAGGTTTCTGACAGACGATATGAGCGGGACATGAAAATTGGAAGCCCCTCCTGCATGCATATCCGCTGTTGACACTCCCCGTAGTTGAAACCAGGGGATTCTCGGTTCTTCGAGGTCTGCCCTAGGGGACCGTTGCGGTCCCCTAGGGTCTTACGTCCTCTCCCCGAGCGTTTAGGCGGCTACAGCCGCCCCGGTTCCCGCGTGCCCCGCGGTACCTTCCGTGTTGGAGAGGATGCGCTTCCCCTCCGTGAGAATGTTCACTGCGGCGTTGACGTCGCGGTCGTGATACGCCCCACATGAGGGACAGTTCCACGACCGTATCGACAGCGGCAACGCTTCGAGCCTGTGCCCGCAGGCCGAGCAGTTCTTGCTCGACGGGTAGAACCGGCCGACCTTGACGAGGGTGCGCCCGCGCTCGGAGCACTTGTACTCCAGCATCCGTGCGAACTCGCCGAACGAGGCATCCGACACGGCTTTCGCCAGATGGTGGTTTCGCACCATGCCCTTCGCGCTCAGTTCCTCCATGCACAGGACTTGGTTCTCGTCCGCGAGCATGGAGGTGACCTTGTGGAGGGCATCGGTCCTGGCATCGGCGATATTGGCGTGGATCTTGGCGACCCTCTTCCGCTGCTTCAGGTACCTGCCGCTTGGCTTCTCGCCCCTGTGGGCACCTTTCCTGCGGGAGAGTCTGCGCTGCTCCCGCGCGAGCTTGCGCTCGTATTTCTTGAAGTGGCGCGGATTGTCAATTTTCGTGCCGTCGGAGAGTGTCGCAAGCGTTTCGACGCCGAGGTCGATTCCGACCTCGGCGTCGGTTTCGGGCGCGGGGGCAACTGAGACGTCGGTGCAGAGAAAACTTGCGAAGTAGCGGCCGGCGGTATCGCAAGAGACCGTGACCGAGAGGAGCCGACCGGAAAGCGGGCGGGACACCTTGGCACGGACGGTCCCGAGCTTTGGCAGGGACACGTGGTTGCGGTCGACGACCTTGCCGCCGTTGGTGCGGTAGGACTGCCGGCTACCCCGGCGCGACTTGAACTTGGGGAAGCCCGGCTTACCGCCCTCCCGCACGCGTCGGAAAAAGTTCTTGTAGGCGCGGTCGAGGTCGCGTATGGACTGCTGGAGCGCCATGGAGTCCGCTTGCGCGAGCCAGGAGGTCTCAGGGTCGCGCTTCCACGCCGGGAGCATTCGGGAGAGCTTCGCCCATGAGACCGTCTTGCCCGTCTTCGCATAAGCGGACTTCTTGATATCGAGGGCGCGGTTGTACACGAACCGGCAGCAACCGAGCGTCCGCGCGATCTGCTCGCGCTGGCACGCGTTCGGGTAGATTCGGTATTTGAAACCGCGCTCCATCGGCTAGACCTCCTTCTGTCTCTCTATGTACTTCCTTGAAGCGCTTGTCGACTCCGTGCGCGAGGGCGGGACAGCAGCACTTTGGGAAGAAGATCACGTGGTAGCTGCAGGAGAAAGCTATATTGCAGCTACCCTTGTACTCATAGTATAGGTATTACACAGTATTGAGCTGCATAATATCTACCGTCTTATATCCCGTCTTATATCCCCATAGATAAATCCAGGGGCTTTACGACGGTTTCGGTAAGGCCTGGCCCGGTTTTCGCCATCGCACGAGGCGGCCGAGCACCCATCCAACGCCCAAGTCAAAATACTCAGTACACTGAGTGATTTCACTCAGTGTACTGAGTATTTTCTCAATTTGCTCAGGCTAGTTAAACAGCGTCACCTTATCGAGCAGAAAATCCTCCACGGTGCACGCCCCGGCCGCCGCCCCTCCCACGACGATCCGCTTGGCTCGCGGATACTTTTTTAGGAGCGTCGACATGCCGCTCTGGCCGGACTCTCCACCGCTTTTGACCTCGATGGCGCTCAGCGCATCATCCCTTCGCAGCACAAAGTCGACCTCTTTGACGCCTTCACGCCACCACATGACCTCAAAACCCTCTTCCGGCGCGCGCGCAAGCAGTCGTGCACCCACTGCCGATTCCACCAAATGGCCCCGCCGCGCCGAATCCTCCAGCCATTCTGCTCGGCCCTTATCGCCGAGCGCCGTCATAAACGCTGTGTCATAAACCATGAGCCGCGGGGTGCTTCGGCGCTTTGCGAGCTCCTTGTCACTGAACTTGGGAATCGCCGTAACCAAACCGGCCTTGCCCAGCAGGTCCAAATACCCGGCGACCGTGACCGTGTTACCGGCATCCTGCAGCTGGCCTACCATTTTTGAATACGAAAGCTCCTGCCCCGAATAGCTCGCCGCGAGCCAAAAGAGCGCGCGCATCAGCGCCGGTTTGCGGATATTCTCCAACGAGAGAACATCGCGCGAGATCGCCGGCTCGACGATCGCATCTCGGATATAGTTTCGCCAACGGGCGTCATCGGAAACCAGCGGCGCCGCACCCGGATATCCACCGTGATAGAGATAGTCTTCAAAAGAAAAGCCAAAGGCCTCGCTGCACTCGCGATAGGACCAATGCGGCGACCGAATGAGCTCGTAACGGCCCATAAGGGATTCTTCCAGGCCCTTGTGCAGCAGCGACGACGGTCCGGTCAAAATGACCTTGAGCGGCGTCCCCTCCCGGCGATCCCGGTCGTACAATCCCTTGACGACCGTGGACCAACTCTGCACCTTTTGAATCTCATCAACAACGAAAACGGCCGGGACCTTACCTCCAGACGTGAGGTTTCTTGCCTGTTGCCACTCGATTTGCAGCCAGCTGGCATCGGGATTCACAACATCGTCCGCATTGGCCACGTGACAGGGCATGTCTGCATGGTGCAACGCCTGCACGAACATGGTCGACTTTCCCGTTTGGCGGGGCCCGATTATAAATTGCATCAACGGATTATTCGTTTCCCGCATCCTCTGGGCTATCACGGCAACTTGATGGCGCTCAAACATGTCAATCTACCTCCTTGTTTCTAAAAATACTCAGTATACTGAGTAAAATCACTCAGTATACTGAGTATTTTTAGAACCGGGAGATCGAACCCGCCAACTTAACTCCCTTCACCAGCGGGTTGCCGCCGCCCCCTCCGCGAGTCGAGTTTCTGGCCCTTAGTGCTCACTCGATATATAAAAACTGCCATAGCCATATCGAAAAACCGGTATAGCCGGTCCCATCATCGAACCATCGCGAATGGGCCACAGGATTTCGCGATGGTTCGCAAGCTTTCGCGGAGATTCGCGACAAATCGAGAACTGATACGCATCTTATTGTTCATATTCAAGGCTACGACGTCTCAAAAGGTATGGCCGTGCGGGATTTCTAGCATTCCCATAGCGAAATTCATGCGCTTCTCTAGAAATAGTCGTCGTCGCAGACGAACCCCTCGTCGAGAAGCTCATTCATGTACCCGATAGCATTCTCCACCGGGTGCCCCTCGCGAATCCCGGTAATGGGCAGGGAGAGCATCTCGAAGTACTCCACGCCGACCTCGAGGAGAATCTCGCGGGCCTTCTCGAGGTCGGCCCGCAGGAGCGTCGACGGGATGAAGGCCCGGTAGTATAAGTCGAGGTCCTCCTCGTCGACGGCGAAGAACCCCGATCGAACCCTCATGGTGTTCAGGGAGTTCGCCAGCCTTACGAAGGCCGGCAGCGTTTCCGGCTCGACGACCTTGGGCGACGGAAAGGTTGACGCCATCACGCCGCCGTTGACCGCGTACATGGATATCTGGAGCGAGATCGATGGTATGTTGACGACGAAATGCTCATCATCGGGCGCCAGGACGGCGGTCATGTCCCCGTTCCTGTCGACATCCCAGGACCCGAGGACGTGCAGGTACCTCTTGTCGAGCTTGGCCTGCTTCTCCGCCATCTGCCTGAGCAGGTCCTTGTCTGTTGCCTTGCCGCCCGCGACGAATTCCATCCGCGTCCTCATCTGCTCTCCAAGTTCCGCTCCAAGCCGGGCCCGGAATATCTGCCGGTCTCCGAATCGTACTCGAGCACGGCCAGCTCGCCGTACCGCATCACGTTCGCGTCGATGTCATCGCGGGGCAATGACGCGCCCACCGTATTGCTCCTGAAGTCCCATGATGGTGCGATATACGCCCAGAGAGTCGGGCCGCGGTCGCAGTAGTCCCCCAGCAGCACGAGCATCGAGTTCTCGTCCTCGAGGTCGACCTTCTCGATCGCCTTCTCGAGCGCCGTGACGCAGCTGTGGGCGTCACTTGTCGAGTAGATTTTCATCCTCGATCATCCCCGCCGATGGTGAGCGTCATCGACGTCCCGGGGGCGAACACGACGTCCTTCGGCTTGCCGTATTCATCGATGAACGCCTGGTCGCTCAGATAGTAGTAGTCATACGTCAGACGCGCGCACTCGCGTTTGTCGCGCATGCGCTCGAAGTGCCGGGCGAGGTCGGCCGTATTGAAATACGTGACGCCCGGACGGGCGTCCTCGGTGTTCCTCGCGATCCACATGGGGTTCGAGAGCACCTCTCTTGCGAACACGACCGCGGACATGCCCGTTATCTCTTGGGCCTCGACGCGCATGACCTTCGGACGTTCCGACTCTACGGCCCTTAGTCTCTCGGCCGCCCCGGCAGGGTCGTTCCAACGCTTCCTCACCTCTGAAGTCCCTCCCTTGTTCAAATCTGACTTCTGAGTTCGAGTATAACATCTGGAGAGAGACGGTAGTTATCTTTTCTGAAAAAATTTAAAAATTGGTATTATTATCGCTTTAAACTGGTGTAACTGTTAGTTATACATACCAGCTATCAATAAACCATATTTTTAATCCGTCTTGTTTTTTTCAATCTGATAATTATACTCAATTATCAGATGACCAATTCGTCCTGAATGGAGGAGATCATGGAAGCAGAGACCGATAACTTGAGCGCGGCATGGGAGAACTACCTGACCGCGGAGCGCACCGCGGCGATCGCCGTATTGCGGGAAGTGCGGAGCTACGTCGAGAACGACGTTCTTGATGGGCACCCCCGCTATTCCAAGAATTTCGCGGTCGAAAGCTCCGAGACCAAGTGCCACAGAGGGGTCAGGAGGACGCTCCTCAGCAGGGGCAAGAGGGCCGTCAAGGCGCCTGACGGCACCGTCGCCGATCTGCGGCACTACTGCTGGGCAGAAATCGTATTCCGAAATGACGAAGGGACCCTTGAGCCGGTAGCGGACGTCACCTTTACGCCCGCCCACCTCGACAGCAGCTCAGGCAACCGGCATGCCGTCCTCAACGTTATCGCGGTCGAGCCCCCTTCCGACGGCTTCGACCACCCCGAGGCGATTAGATACTGCGGCCAGCTGCTCTCGAAGACGGATGAGGGGACCTTGGCGAAGTTGAAGGAAGAGATCGATCGAGCCATCGCCAAGTACTGCGAAGACAACAACATCGACGCCCGAAGCGGCAGGACCATGGCCCAAGAGGCGCAGGATTAGCGGGCGCAGCTATCTGAGGACAGCAGCAAATCATGCCGGAGAGGCAAGGCGGGGTCTCTCCCCTGCCCCGCACATCCCAAAACGTATACGTTTTGGAAAAGTTAGACTGCCCAGCACCCCGAATCGATGACAATCGTCACCACAAACTGCCGTTAATCATCACCACAAAATATCGTCAATCGTCACCACGCTGCTGGTAGAATACATATTCTAAGGAAATAAAGAAGGTGGCGGTATGGATCGGTATGTAGACAGATGCATCGACAAGACAATCAGGCATAATCTCGATATCTTCGGTGCGGTTCTCATTCAAGGCCCAAAGTGGTGCGGAAAGACCACTACGGCCAGGCGTTTTGCCAAATCATCCTTGTCTCTTTCCGATCCGACTGGAAATTTTTCCGCTCTCCAGTTGGCTCGGATCGACCCAGCGCAGGCAATAGCAGGACCGTCGCCTAGGCTCATCGATGAATGGCAGGAAGAGCCAAAGCTGTGGGATGCCGTACGTTTCGAGTGCGACGCAAGACAGGGAGAATCCGGACAGTTTATTCTTACGGGCTCAGCAACGCCGCAAGATTCGAAGCAGCCGATGCATAGCGGCGTTGGGCGAATAGCTAGGTTGCGAATGGATACCATGACGCTGTTTGAGCTCGGCGTTTCTTCGGACGCGGCTTCGATTGGAACGCTGCTTTCCGGTCACCCCGCCAAGCAGGCGGTTGGATCGATCGCTGGTGTCGCCGGCATCGCCGATTTGCTGTGTCGCGGTGGCTGGCCTCAAGCGATGGGGAAAACAACTGAAAATGCTATGCGGATTGCCGCCGCTTATGTTGATGGCGTATGCGAATCGGATGTTTCTAGAACTGACGGCGTCAAACGTGATCCGGTCAAGGTCAGGTCTCTTTTGACATCGCTTGCACGAAATGAGTCGACGCTTGCCGGATCAAAGTCCATCGATAAAGATACCGGCGCTGGTGTTTCGAAGAATTCGGTCTCCAGATACATGGATGCACTGAGACGAATCAATATCATCGACGATATCCCGGCTTGGCATCCGGCACTCAGATCGCCGGTAAAGTTGCGGCAGGGTGCGAAAAGGCACCTCGCCGACCCTTCGCTTGCCGTTGCACTGCTCGGAGCGAATCCGGAGTCATTAGCCTCCGACCCAAAGACGCTGGGGCTGCTCTTTGAATCCCTCGTCCTGCACGACCTCAAGGTCTATGCCGCTGCAAATGACTCATCGGTATCCCACTACCACGATGCCGACGATCTCGAGGTCGATGCCGTGATTCACAGGCGAGATGGAACTTGGATTGCCGTGGAAGTAAAACTCGGAAGCCCGCAGATCCCCGAGGCATCTGCAAACCTGCTTCGGCTCGAGCGCAAGCTGGTCGAGCGCGGCGAGAAGCCGCCAGCGGCTAAGCTTATCGTCATCGGGTTCGGCATGCCGGTCCACACAACGCCGGAGGGCATCATCGTTGCCCCCGTTGACACGCTCGCGCCCTAGCGCTGCGTTAAATGTCCCACGCACCTGCTTACTGGGCGAATTGGCTGCGGTAGAGCTCGGCGTAGAAGCCGTCTGCTGCCAGCAGCTCATCGTGGGTACCGCGCTCGATAATCTCGCCGTCGCGCATCACCAGGATGCAATCGGCATTGCGGATCGTCGACAGGCGGTGCGCCACGACAAAGCTCGTGCGGCCGGCCATGAGCTCGTCGAATGCCGCCTGCACCTGCAGCTCGGTGCGGGTATCGATGCTCGAGGTCGCCTCGTCCAGCAGCAGGATCGCCGGGTCGGTGAGCATGACGCGCGCGATGCACAGCAGCTGCTTTTGGCCCTGGCTAAACGTGCCGCCGTCCTCGCCGATCACCGTGTCGTAGCCTTTCGGCAGCTGCACGATAAACTTGTGCGCATGAGCACGCTTGGCCGCCTCGATGACCTGTTCGCGCGTGGCGTCGGGACAACCGTAGGCGATGTTTTCTGCCACCGTGCCCTCGAACAGCCACGTATCCTGCAGCACCATGCCAAAGGCGCGGCGCAGGCTTGCGCGCGTGTAGTCGCGCGAGGAATGCCCATCGACCACGATGCGCCCGGCATCGATATCGTAAAAACGCAGCAGCAGGTTGATGAGCGTCGTCTTGCCACAGCCCGTGGGACCGACGAGGGCAAAGCGCATACCGGGCTTGGCATCGATGCAGATATCCTGCAGCAGCTTGTGGTCGGGCACGTAGCTAAAGTCCACATGTTCAAAGGCGACCTCGCCCTGCGGGGCGGCAAGCTCCACAGCGTCCGCCGCATCGGGCTCCTGCTCGCGCGCATCGAGCAGCGCGAACATGCGGCGCGCCGAGGCATAGGCCGTCTGGATCTGCGTGATGACGTTGGTGACCTCGTTGAACGGCTTGGTGTACTGGTTGGCGTAGGACAGGAAAATCTGCACGCCGCCCACCGTAAGCGCCGCGGGCACACCTGTGATCACGCCGACGCAGCCGATCACGGCGACCACGGCGTAGATGATGTTGTTGATAAAGCGCGTGCCGGGGTTAGAGAGCGAGCCCATAAACTGTGCGCGCTCACCTGCCGTATAGAGCTCGGCGTTGAGGACATCGAAGCGCTGTTGAGCGTGCGGGCCGTAGGCGAAGGCGTCCACGAGCTTTTGTTCACCAACATATTCCTCGATATGACCGCCAAGTTGGCCCTGGATGCGCTGCTGTGCCGTAAAGCTCTTGTTGGAAAGCTTGGCGATGGCGCCGGCTGCAAAAATGGAAAGCGGCGTGACGAGCACCACCACGAGCGTCATGGTCAGGTTGATGGAAAGCATAAACACGAGCGTGCCCACGATGGTGATAACGCCGGTGAAGAGCTGCGTAAAGCCCTGCAGCAGGCCGTCGCCCACCTGGTCAACGTCGTTGACCACGCGGCTCATAAGGTCGCCGTGGGCATGGCTGTCGATAAAGCTGAGCGGCATGCGACTGAGCTTGTCGCTCGCCTCCACGCGCATGTCGCGCACCGTCTCGTAGGACAGGCGGTTGACGCAATAGCCCTGCAGCCACTGGAAGGCCGCGGCACCAACCACGACCAGCGCGAGCTTGGTGACGAGCGGCAGCAGTGCGTCAAAGTCCACCCGTCCGGCGGCAACGATGAGGTCGATGCCTTCGCCGATGAGGATGGGTGTGTAGAGCTGCAGGATCACCGAGATGGCGGCGCTCACAAACGACGCCGCAAACGAAATGCGATGCGGACGCACGTAGCCCATCAGGCGACGGGTCACCGCGCCCACGGGATAGCGCTCGGGGTCGCCGGGCTGGCGCGGGCCGTCGCCCAGGTCGTTGAGGCTATCGTTGCCGGACACATTGGCCGTCATCGTGGCGACCGAGCCGGAAGAAGTATACGGATTCATCTAGCAGCCCTCCTTTGCGCAGGTGGATGCAGGAGCGGTTGAGGCGGACGCGGGACTTGGGACGGACGCGGACGCCGCGCTCCCCTGCTGGCCCTCGAGCTCCTCGCGACGAAGCTGCGACTGGCAGATCTCGCGGTAGAGCTGGCAGCTTGCGTACAGCTCGTCATGCGTGCCCAGGCCCGCGACCGAGCCGTGGTCGAGCACGCAGATCATGTCGGCATCGCGTACAGTCGAGACGCGCTGGCTCACGATGACCGTGGTAAGCGGGAGCCCGCCCTCGGCGGCACCGCGCGCGCTGCGCTCGCGAATGGCGTGGCGAAGTGCTGCGTCGGTCTTAAAGTCGAGCGCCGAGGCGGAATCGTCCATAATCAGGATCTGCGGCGAACCGACCAGGGCGCGCGCGATGGTCAGGCGCTGACGCTGACCGCCGCTGAAATTCTTGCCGCCCGCCTCGACCGGGGCATCCAAGCCCTGCGGCTTGTTGCGCACGAACTCGCTGGCCTGCGCCATATCGAGCGCCGCCCAGAGCTCCTCGTCGGTCGCGGACTCGTCGCGCCAGGTCAGGTTGCTGCGAATCGTACCGCGCACGAGCGACGCGCGCTGCGGAACGGTCGCGACCACATGGCGCAGCTGGTCGAGCGGCCAGGTGCGCACGTCGGCACCCATCACATTTACGCTGCCGACGCCCGCGTCGCGCAGGCGCGGGATGAGCGAGACGAGCGTCGACTTGCCGCTACCCGTGCCGCCGATAATGCCGAGCGTTTTGCCCAGCGGCAGCTCCAGAGTCACGTCATCAACGGCGTTGGCCGCGCCCGCGCCAAAGGAGAAGCTCGCATGGCTCAAGCTCAGCGCGGGGACCGAAGCGGTGTCGCCCGCCGCGTTCGGCTCGGGCAGGGCGACCGGCTGGTTGCCCTCGTCGGTGATGCTCGGCACGCAATTGAGTACCTCGTTGATACGCGACGCGCTGGCGCTCGCCTTGGTAAAGACCACAACCAGGTTGGCCACGTAGACGATGGAGGTGAGGGTCTGCGTCATGTAGTTCACAAACGCCATGACCTGACCCTGCGTGAGCTCGCCCACGTTGACCTGGATGCCGCCGACCCACAGGATGGCGCACACACCCAGGTTCATCACTAGAAACGTGACGGGGTTGAGAATCGACGAGAGCTTGCCCACCGCGATGGCAGTATTGGCCTGGTCATCGGCGGCCTGGGCAAAGCGCTCGCGCTCATGGTCCTCGCGCACAAAGGCGCGAACCACGCGGGCGCCCGAAAGCCCCTCGCGGCAAATGAGCGCGATGCGGTCGAGCTTCGCCTGCAACTGCTTGTAATAGGGAATGCAGCGCGCCATGACAAACCAAAACACCAGGCCGATGGCGGGCGTGCAAATCAAAAAGATGATGCCGAGCTTAAGGTCGATGGCAAGGGCCGCGACCATGGAGCCCACCGCCAGGAAGGGCCAGCGGATGAGCATGCGCACGCCCAGCGCCACAGCTAGCTGCACCTGGTTGACATCGTTGGTGATACGCGTGATGAGCGACGGCGTGCCAAAGCGGTCGAGTTCGGCATAGCTCAGTTTGTTGATGTGCTCGTAGAGCGCGCCGCGAATGTCGGTGCCCATGCCCTGCGAGGTGAGCGCCGCCATCTTTTGGCAGACGAGCGTAAACGAGATGCCGATTACAGCCATGGCGGCGAGCACCGCGCCGTAACGGACGACGGCGTTGACATCGTGTGCGCCGATGCCCTTATCGATCATCTGGGCAATCACCAGCGGCGTAAGCAGGTCAAAGATCACTTCGATCAGCTTGCACGCAGGGCCAATCACCATATACCGGCGAAACTTACCACCAAAACGCCTGAGCAGCTCAATCATAAAAAGGCGCTCCCTATCATCATTCACACTCAATTCGAACCATGATAGTACGGTGAGCCCAAAAGAAGCGTAAACAACTCGTCATTTCTAATGGGATTCGGTTTCCAAAGAAGCGGAAAGGCACGCGCACACCCAGCCAGTGTCGGGTCGACCGCTTGGTATACTTACATTAGTGCTACCAAGTTAGTCGCCGACCCTTGAAATGAGGTGCCGAGATGAACGACATTCTCGCAAGAAGAGCAAGACGAGCAACCGTGGGCATCGCCCTTTCCGCGGCACTTGTCGCGGGAATCGCCCCCGTAACGGCGATGGCGGCGGAAACCAGTTCCCCCACCGGTGCAGTTGCCCTGCAGACGGAAGATGCGGCCGCCGCAAAAGAAAAAGCGTATGCAGCCATGCAGGAAGCGCTCAAAAACCTCGAGGCCGCAAAAGACGCCGCAAGTCCCGAGAAAATTGCGAGATTCAATGATGACATTGCCCGTTTTCAAGAGCTCCGCGACAAGATGGTGGCGCAAGCCGCCGAATTGAGGGATTCCCTTCCCGCCATGCAAGCGGACGTCGATGCAGCCCAAGCCAGATACAACGAGGCCATCAACCGGGTAAGCGAGCTCCAGGCAAAATTAGACAAGAAACTTGAGGCGCTTAAGGCACTCGAAGCACTCGGCGACGAGGAGCTTGTCGAAACTACTAAACAGCAAATAAAGCAGTTGCGCAGTGAAATCGTAACGGCAAAAGCGCAAGAAGACTCTTGCAAAACGGGGCTCCGCGAGCGCCACGACGGCCTCAAAAGGCAGGAAAGACAAGTTAATGACTGCGAACGTGCTGCAGAGAAGTATAAAGCCCATACCGACCAGTTCATAGCCAAGCGAGATGCGCTCCTCGACGATTTGGAAAAGGCACAAGCGGCCTATGATGACGCCTGCAAGGCATACGAAGAGGCGAAAGCCGCGGCAGACAAGGCCACCTCGCCCGAGATAGCGAAACCGACCGAGACAGTGCCTCCCTCCGGCTCAGCGCAGCCGGCCGAGACGACACAGCCCACCGGCTCGTCCGCGACCGGCAAAAATACCCCGCCAAGCTCCACCAAGCAGGCGAACTCGAGCAGTGGCAAGCAAGCAGATACGACCGCCGGCAAGCTCGCGAACACGGGCGATGCAGCGCCGAGCGCAATCGCACTCGCAGGAATCGCCGCCGCAGGCCTCGGAATAACCGCCACCGCCACGGCCACACGCCGCATCAGGAACCCAAAATAGCTGCCAGCGGTTATTGTCTTCGCCAATCCACAAGCCCAGAGACAAAAAGGGGTCCGTTTCCCCAACCCAGGGAAACGGACCTCTTTAACTGCAAAAATTCAAGCAACAGCACCGCCGCCTCTTGAACCACATAGCCATCAATGCCCAGACAACGCCAACGAGCAGCATTCCTTAAGGGATAGATTTAATTAGGCTAACGCGCCTTTACGGGTGCTTTTTGGACGACGGGGCCCGGCCGGCGGCGAGGTGTTTGGTAGTCGAGCGATCCCGCAGGCGAAGCCGAGGACCAGCGAGACACCAAATACCTCGCCGCCGGCCGGGCCATGTCGCGGCACCAAAAAAGCACCCGTGCGCTCGATGGATTCGGATGCCCGACAGAGGCTCCTTATGGCTGCTTCCTTCCGGACCTGACCAGATTCGGAACATGTCGTCATCCGAACCCATCGAACGCGCTAGGCGCTCGGTATATCTTACCCGCTCCCGCCCAGCAGGGCAAGTGGGGCGAACCCATCGGATGGATTCGCCCCACTCGTGCATACCGCTAGCGGCGCCTGCGGTACAGGGCCGCGCCGCCCGCGACGGCCAGCGCGCCGATGCCGGCCATGGCAGCGAGCGCCTCAACCGGCAGGCTGCGGTCGCCGGTGTCGGGCATGCCGCCCTTGGAGCCGCCGCTGCCGGAGCCGCTATCGGAGCCGCCGCCCGAGCCGCCGCCCGGCGTGCCGGGGTTCTCGGGGGTGCCGGGGGTCCCGGGCTCCTCGACGTAGCTGTTGGTGAAGACCGGCGGCAGGCCGGCGTCGCCCTCGTAGGAGACCTTCGCCGACAGGTAGCCCGTCTTGGAGCCGTCTGCCGCCTCGTCGCTCACCGTGACGACGATCTTGTGCACGGCCCTGTCGTAGGTCACGTGCGCCTGGCCGTCGTCGACCTCGCTCACCGTGAAGGTGTAGGTGCCGGCCTGCTTGAAGGTCAGCGCGTCGAACGTGACGCTACCGTCGGCGGCGTTCCTGGCGGTCGACATGACCTTGCCGTCCCGGCCCTTGAGCTCAAAGCTAAACTGGCCCGCCTTGAGCTCGGCGCCCTCGAGCACCTTGGCGGCACCCAGCTTGAGGGTGACGGGCGCGGCCTTATAGCCGTTGGTGAACGTCACCGAGTCATCGCCCGTGGGCTTGCCCTCGGCATCCGCGAGCTCGTGCCTGACGGTGAGCGTGCCGTTGCCGGCATCGGCGACCGTCGTGCGCACGCGATACGTCGCCCTGTCGTAGGTCACGCCGCCCGCCGTGCCGGTGACCTCGCGCAGCTCGTAGCTGTGAGTGCCGGGCGCGGTGTAGGTGACCGGGCTGAGCGCGACCGTGCCGTCGGCGGCGTTCCTGCCCGTCGCCGCGACGCTCTCGCTGCCGTCGGCGGAAATCTCGACCAGCTGGAACTCGAACTCGCCCTCGGCCAGGTCGCGGCCCTTGAGCTTCTTGCTCACCTTGACCTGTTCGGTGACGGAGCTCGGGGTCGGGTTCACGCCGTAGGTGTTGGTGAACTCGAACGCGCCCTTGCCCTGGGGCGTGCCCCCGGCGGGCAGGACCTCCGCGGCGAGCGTGCCCTTGTTGGTGTCCTCGACGACCTTGACCGTGAAGGTCCTGGTCGCCGTCGCGTCGTTAACCACGCCGTCGACCGAACCGGACTCGCTCACCCGGTAGGCGAACGTCTTGGTGCGCAGACCGTCGTCGATCTCGACGCCATCGAGGTCGCTCGGCTGCCTGAACGTGACGCTGCCAAGCTCGACGTTGCCGGCGGCGTCGTTGACCGCCTCGGTCACCGTCTTGCCGGAGGCGTCGACCGGTGCGGGCGCGCCGTCCAGCGGCTCAACCTTGAAGGTGTACTTGCCCGCGATGTCGGCCTGCGTCAGGCCGAGTCCGGCCTGGCCGAGCGCCAGCGTCTTGGTGCCCGCGAGGTCGACCGTCGCCTCGTTGGCGCGGTAGCCGTTCACGAACGACAGCGCGCCGTCGCAGCCCTCGGGATAGGTCACGGCCACGTCCAGCCCGCCCTTGCCGTTATCGGTCACCTTGACGGTGATGTCGAAGCTCGAGGCCGTCGCGGTCACGCCCGCGGGCAGCCGGTCCGTGCCGTCCTCGGAAACGGTATAGGGGATGGTCCAGGAGCTGTCAGCCGCCTTGGTGGCGGTGCCATCCATCACCATCTGCTCGAGCGCGCCGGTGGTGTAGGCGATGGGCGAGAACGCGAGCTCCGCGGCCTCGCCGTCGCCGGAGACCCGGTTGGACGCGGTCGAGACCACGTTGCCGCGGGCATCGCGGACGGAGAACGAGAACTCGCCCGCCGCCGCGGCGCGGCCCGTCAGCGTCTTGGTGGCGTCGATGGCCACATCGCCCTCGCCGCCGAGCGCACCGGTGGCCTCGTAGGAGTTCTGGAACGCGACCGTCACGGGCGCGGGCGGCACCGTGGCGTCGTCTGCCGTCGAGACCTCGCCGCGGGCGATCTCGACGCCGTCCTTGACGACCGTGGTCGTGACCGTGAGCCTGCCGGTCGCGGCATCGTAGCTGGGCGCGACGGTCACCGTGCGCGGCGCGGTGTCGTTGGTGTAGCCCTCGCCGCCGAGCCTGGTCTCGGCGACGGTGAAGCTGTAGGTCTTGCCCGCGTCGGCGTCGGTGAACGTCACGTCGCCCTTTGCGGCGCCGCCGATGAGGTCGATCAGGTCGGCCGCGCCGTCATCGGCCGCGGCCACGGCGTAGGCGTCCTTGCCGGTCTTGAGGCCGAGCCTGGCGGCCGTCTCGTCGTCGGCGGTCACGGTGAAGGCGAACTGGCCCGCCTCCATCGCGCGGCCGGAGAGCGTCTTGGACAGGCGCACGCCCGCACGGGCAGAGTAGTCGAGCCCGGTCGTGTAGGTGTTGACGAAGTCGCCGCCGCTCGCCTGCGCGATCGCGGGCGTCGAGGCCGTGAGGTTACCCGAGCCGTCGTCGGTCACGGTCACCGTCATCGTGGCGGTGTGGCCGTCGTAGGTGACGCCGGCAATGGCCGAGCCGTCAGCGGGCCTGACCTCGCTCACCGTGTAGGTGAAGGTCTTGGCGCGCACGCGCTTGCCGCCGACCTCGGCGAACCTGGCGCCCTTGATGTCGTCGAGCGCATAGCGGATGGGGCCGAAGTCGAAGGCGACCTTTTCGCCCGCCTTGGTCCCGGCGGCCGTCACGCTGACGGTCTTGGAGCCGTCGACAGAGCCCTCGGGCATGGGCGCGCTGTCCTCGCCCGTGAGCGTGAACTGGAAGCTGTCGCCCTCCGCCCAGTCGCGGCCCTCGAGCGTCTTGGTGAAGAGTCCCGCGGTGGAGACGTCCCTGCCCTCGGTGGCCGTCCCGTACGTGTTGGTGAACGCCGCGGCCGCGCCGGCCTCGGTCACGGTGCCCTCGGCCTTGGAGCCGTCGGCCCCGTTGACCGCGGTCGTGTAGCCCTCGGCGGCGTCCTCGGTCACGGTGTAGCGCGCGCCCACGGGCAGGCCGGCGACGGTCTTCTCCCCGCCGTCCTTGAGCGTGAAGGTCGCCTTGCCGTCCGTGAACGTCACGGCGTTCTCGCCCTTGCCGAAGGTGCCGGAGACGGGCTCGCCGCCCCCGTCGGCCAGCGCGACCGTGAAGCCGAACTCACGCTGGCTGTCGCCGCTGACGACCGTCTTCGTAACGGTGAGGCTGCCGGTCTTAGCGGCGTTGGTAAAGACCGCCGCCTCGACCGTACGCTCGGCAGTATTACCGGCATCGTCGGTCAGCTGTGCAATCTTGGTCTTGGCAGTCAGCTTTCCGGCGCCGTCGTCGGTCACCGTGACGGTGGCGCGATAGGTGGCCTTCGAGAACGTGAGCGCCGTCTCGTCACCCGCCTGCTCGGCAATCATATAGGTATAGGTGCCGGGCTTGGCGTACTCGATGGTGCCGAAGTTGCCGACCTGAACGTCCTTCTTCAGCGTAATCGTCGCCACGCCCTCCTTGGCGCCCTCGGGCATGGGCGCCTCGCCCTCGGCAGTCAGCGTCATGGTAAAGGCATCCGCCTTAGTCCAGTTGCGGCCGGAAATCTTCTTTTGGACCTTAAAGGCGTTTTCCACCTTCGTGGACTCCACGCTATAGACATTGGTGAATCCGACCTGCGTCGCCTGTCCGACGGTACCCGCCTGGGTGTTCGTCTTATCGGCAACCGTAAAGCCGTCCTCGCTCGTCATGAGGTTGCCCTTGGAGTCGAGCTCCTGCACCTCGTAGTGCGCACCCATGGGCACGGTAACCGTCACGGAGCCGCCGGCCTTGAGCGCAATGGTGTCACCGCTCTTGATCTGCCCGCTTACATAGGTACCGTTGATGCCGCCTGCGCGACCGGCGTACGCAAAGGTGCCGGTCAGAGGCGTTGTGCCATCGGCCTGGTAGAGCAGGACCTTAAAGGTAAATGCCTTGTTGGGCGCGGTAATGCCCTCGGCAGTCGTGACCGTCTTGCTCAGCGTCAAGCGGCCGTCAGAGACCTCATCGGTGGTGGTGTTGGTCTTGACGGCAGGGTTGTTGCCGACCTTTACCGATGCTTGGTTGGAGATGTCGTCCGAAGCGCCGCCGCTCTTGAACGCGTCCTCGGTCACGCGAACCTTAAACTGAACCGTGCCCTCCTCACCGGCGGGAACATCCGTCAGCGTCCAGGTGAGATTGCCGTCCTTGTCCTTGGAGCCGGCATCCTTATGGTCGCCCGCGAACTCCACGAACTCGGTCCCCGCAGGAACGGTATCGGAGATCGTCACCGTAGCCGGCGCGCCCTCGGTATTCTTGTAGCTAATGGTATAGGTAAGCTCATCGCCCAGCGCCACACCCGACCCCGTCGAATCTTGAGCGTCGCTCTCGGACTTCTTGGGCACGTAGTTGGTCGTGGTGCCGGTATAGCTCTTTTCGCCAACCGTAACGGTGGCAGCGTTGTTGATGGTGCCGACAGCACCTTGGGCATCCTTCACGGCGTCCTCGGTAATCTTTACGCGCACGCGCACCGAACCGTGGCTGCCCGCAGGCCGCTCGCCCAGGTTCCACGTGAGCGACTGGCCGCTCGCGGCGCCCTTATCGGCGTTCTTACCTTCGAAGGCCTCGAACACAACGCCCGTGGGCAGTTCGTCAGTTACGGTCACGTTGGCGGGGACCAGGTTGCCCTTGTCGTCGACCGCGGTATTTGACCAGTTGATGGTGTAGACATAGGCGTCGCCCACGGAAAGCAGTTGCCCGTCGATATCCACATTGGGCTCTGCGACCGTACCAATCGTCTTGACCTTATCGCGCGTGTTGTGGAAGACGATCTTGCCGTTCTCGGTACCATCGCGATAGGTCACCTTGGACGTCAGCATGCCGTCGTTGTTGTCGGTCACCTCGAGCAGCACGCGGCACGTCGCGGACGTGTCTACAGGACGCACGCCCTCGGGCAGGGTGGCAAAGCGCTCCTTTGCCACCAGGTCGAAGCTATAGGTAGTGGTGTGGTCGGCATTGTGGCGCTTGGTGGCAAAGCCATTTGCCACTTCTTTGGCAAGATCGACCGTCTTCTCTTCAGGCGTGCTGGTATCGCCGCCGAGCTTAAAGGTGACCGTACCAAAGTTGACCGTTGCAGTATCGCTCTCACTCGCCTGGGTCGTGCCCTCATCAATCGGTTTGAGAGAGCCGTCGTCCTTCTTCTCCGCGTACAGGTCAAACGTATACTGGCCAGCCTTGATCTTATCGCCAGAGTCCATCTTCTTCTCGGCGCGAGGACCCCCAAACGTTCCGCTCGCGGCGTAGCTGTTGGCAAAGGACACTTTGGCCTTGGCGGTACCATTCTCGGAGCTATAGTCCGGTACATCCACGGGAAGCTCAGCCCCATCAGCGTCATAGTGCTTGACGGTAGTCACGGTATAGAGCGATCCGTTATCGCGCTTCTTAACTGCAATTTCTACCGTCCAATAGGTAGAGTCGTATTTATAGCCGACCTTGTTGCCCTTATTCTCGACCACCTTGTAGGTAAACGTATTGCCTGCATCGCCCGTCGCAAAGGTCAGGCCACCCAAAATACCGGTATGGGACGTGCCGTCGGCCTGCGGCTCATCGTTGGTAACGGTAAGCTCGCCCTTATCCTTGTCCGCACGCAGCAGCGCCTTAAGCTTTGCGGTCGAGGCGGGATCTTCGCCCGTCACCGTAAAGCCAAACATACCGGCATGCAGGTCTTTGCCCTTGAGCGTCTTGACGATCTCCAGACCGCCCTGGAGCTCGTAGCTCGTCGAAGTTTGGTACCTATTGGTAAAGATGAAACCTTCCGAACCGGTCGTGCCATCGGGGCGCGCCACAAGCTTGCCGCCCTCATCGGTTACAGTAACCGTCACGGTATAGACGTGCTGGTCATACTTCCACTCGCCGGGGCCGCCGTTCGGGGTCAGCTCGTTAATGGCAAACTTATACGTGCCCGGCGCATTAAAGGTGAGCTTCGAGAAGTCGATCTTTTCGTGGTCGCCGTCCTTAAGATTGCCCATCGTAGACTTCTTCTCGTCGTAGCCGTTGTCCGCGCTCATCGAAGAGCCGGTAATGAGCCCGTTGTCGATTGCCGCCTTGGTGACATCGTCAGCCGCGGTCATGGCAAACGCAAACTTGCCCGGAGCATCGGCGCCGGCAACAACCTTCGTCACGGACGGGGTGTAGGTCGCCGCCTCGGTAACCGTATAGGTGTTCTTGAACTTAACCGTCGCAACACCGGTAGATGTCGCGTCCGCCGGATAGATCCACTGGCCCTCAAGCTCATCCCTGCCATCGACCTGCTTGCTTACCGACGTCGTGACCCTGAGCGTGCCGTCGCCGTTATCCGCTACGACGACCCTCACCGTATGGACCGTCTTGTCGTACGTATAGCCCGTCGCCTTGTCGTCAATCTCGCTCACCGTATAGGTGAACGTCTTGCCGGCATCATTCTGAGTGAGGGTCAGCCCACGCTCGGGAACCAAGCTCACGGTCTTGGGAACATTGGCCTCAACATTTGCGGTCTCGTAGACCTTGCCGTCCGTGGAAATGCCGACCTTGTTGGCAGATGTCTTGTCGGCAGGCTTGACGATATAGCGGAACGTGCTCTTGGGCGAGCCGAACAACGTTGCACCCTCGGGGTACGTCAGTGTCTTCTCGATCTTCAGGCCGCCGGCGGCGCCATAGTCGAGGCTTGCCTCATAGCGATTCACGAACGAGACAGCGGGCGTTGTGGTGCCGGCCTCGCTTGCATCGTACTGCTGCACGTAGGTATTCGGATCCTGCTTGAGCTCGGCAATCTTGTCGTCTGTCAACGCGCTCGCGTTGCTGGCATCGCCCAGCAGCTTCGTCACGCCTGCGCCCTTGAGCACGGTCGTCACGGTATAGAGCTTGGCAGGATTGTTGTCGTGCGCAAGAACCTTAACGAGCACGATAGCGTCGCCGGTGTAGTTGGTATCGTAGGTGTAGCCAACGGGCGCGGGCTGGTTCTCGTGGATGCGGTAGGCATATGTACGCCCCAGATCCTGCTCCGTGAGCGCACGGGCAAAGAGCCTCCCTGTCCCACTCGTGCCCACCACGGCGCCCGACACGCCAGCCTCCGCCGCCTTATTGGACAGATTGGCCTCGGCACCGTTGACCGACGTCTGGACGCCGTTGTACCAAAGGCCCGTCACGGCAAAGGTAAACTGGCCCGCAGCAGAGGCGCGGCCCTGAAGGGTCTTGCTCACCGTCACGCCGCCAAAGGTGCCCGACGCGTGGTATGCGTTGGTAAAGGCAGCCTTGTCGGTTACATCCTTGTCCACATCGGAGGCACCGGTGTTGGCGTAGGTCACGCTCGACACGTGCAGCATGCCCGTGTGGTTGCCCGACTCGTCCATATCGGTCACCACGACGGTCGCACGTGCGGTGTGCGTGTCCATGGACATGCCCGCCTGATCATCCTGCGTGGCGTTCTCGGTGATATTGAAGCTAAAGGTGCCCGCGCGCTTGAACGTCACGGCCGGAGCGGCTTCGGTGCCAAAGGCAAACGATGCCACGCGTCCCGACTCGGGCGCGGTGGCGGTAGCCTGGTCGGTGTTAATGGCAACGGCACCATCCGTTACTGCCTGCTTTGTGGTCTTGCTCAAACCGGTCGTGCTGGCATCATCCGCAGCGGCGGTAAGGTTAAAGGTGTAGTTCTCGCCCTGGTTCCAGTCGCGGCCGCTCAGGGTCTTTTGGCCCTGAAGGGTCACGCTCGTGGGCTCAACACTATATATATTGGTAAAGAGGGGCGTAGCGTTCTGGTCCAGCTGCTTTACCGAGCCGTCCGCCATGGCCTTGTAGTACTCGATTGAGGCCTGGATGCCGGCGCCCTTCTTGGCATTGCGCACGACGGCGTAGTAAACCGACCCGTCGTAGGTCATGCCCGCAGCGCTGCCGGGGACCTCAGCAAATTTGTACACGTAGGCGTGTCCCGCATCCGCCTTGAAGGTATAGGAGATCGCCGGCCACTTCACCGCACCGTCTTTGGCGTTGTTGCCCACGGTCGCGATGTTGTCCTCGGTGCCCTGGGGCATGGGAGCCTTGACGTTCGAGTCGACCGTCTTGAGGTCGAACGTTGCGCTGGCATCCGTGTAGCCGCCCACGCCCTCGAGCGTAAACCCAAAGGCATTCTGGGCAAGGGGGAGGTCCTCCCCGTCGTTGTCGGTCAGTTTCTTTTGGGCATGGATGGTGATGTCCCTCTCATGCTCGTCGTAGCGATTGGTGAAGGTAGCTACCTTATCGGTAACCTCCTTCTTAGTCTCGGCGCCCGCGTCGTCACGTACCTGCATCACCTTCACGCTCGTAACGACCAGAGCGCCGGCATGGTTGTCCTCCACCACGACCGTCGCGGTATAGGAGGCGGCAGAATAGCTTATGCCGTCTGCCCCGGCATCGGACCCGGGGATAACCTCCGAGATGGTATAGGTGTAGGTGCCCGGCTTGGCATAGGTGATGTCGCCAAACGTTGCCGTCTTATAGGTGATGTTGCCAACCGTTACCGTCTGGGCATTCTTGGTGAGCTCGACCGTCGACACCTGGCTCCTGGCGCCGTTGGGCATGGGAACGCCGTCATCGGCCGTAAGCTGCACGGTAAAGGTATCGGAATCATTCCAATTGCGGCCCTGGAGCTCCTTCTTGACGCTCAGGCCATCCTTGGCCGCAAGCGTTACCGAGCTGGCGCTGTAGTTGTTGGTGAACTCAAGCTTGTTGCTCTTGGGAATCTCTCCACCCTCGAGCTTGCCGATCTTACCCGTGATAGTGCTGCCGGTGCCCGACTGCTCCACGCCGCCGGCCCTACGGCTCACAAGGCTAAAGCCGGCCGGAAGCACGGAGTCGTCGGCAGAACCGGTCACGGTGTTGACGATGCTCGCCAGCACGTTGCCACTCGCCGACTCACCCTTGGTGGTGAGCTCGCTCACGCTGTAGCTGTCGCCCTGCTTAAGGTCGTACACGCGAATTGTCTCGCCGGCCTTGATGGAGTGAGTGTCGCCGTTCTTGAGCGTAAAGGAATCGCCCACGGCGTTGCCATTCGCATCGAACACGTGCGCCTCGTAGCCCTTCTCGGAATCCGGCAGGGTGAACTTAAACGTAAAGGTCAGGTCCTTGCCGTTCACATCCTTGGTAGGCGCGGTAAGGCCGTCGTCTGCCGTCACGGTCTTGGTCACTTGCAGGCGCGCCACGCGACGGTCGGCATACTGCACGGCCGTTGCCGTGGTAAAGAGATGGTTGAGCTGGAGCGTGCCCAAGTTGGTACGAGTCTTGGAGGCATCATCGATATATGATGGGTCGTCCTCTTGGTAGAGGGCCATACGGTTGATACCCGTATCGGCAAAGATCGTCGCCAGCTGGCCGTCGCGGACGCCCTTGTCCTCGACATAACGCAGAACGGTCTTGGTGCCCTGAGTCGCCTTGTCATAGCGCATGTGCATCAAGTCATTTTTGAGCGAAGGCGTCACGCCCTCGGCGGTGCTCGTCTGGTCCCACATCAGGTTGCCCTTGACATCTGCACCAGTCGCGCTCTGCAGCTTGCCCTTGATGTGTGTAAGCGTGTTGTCGATCGAGTCAGGAGAGCCAAACTGCGCCAACGAGGCAATCAGCGAGCCCGGGCCGCTCATACTGCGCACGCCGTCGTTCTTCTCACCGGCATCCACGTACACGCCCGAATCGTCCACGATCACCTTGGTGATGGTGGAATTTATCTCGTAGCCATCCGGGCTCAACGATTCGCGCAGGTAGTACGTACCTTTGGTAAGAGGTGCGTGATTATTCGAATTGAGCGGGAAGCATGCAGCGCCCTTAATCTCATACGGATAGGTCATGCCGTTTGCCTGCACGGTGTCATACGGCGTGGCATTGGGCTTGATGGCATACGTGCTGGGACTATTGCCGGTAACGTCGTCGGCTTTGTACAGTTCAAACGTCGCGCCGTTCACGGGCTCGCCCAGGTCATCGACCTTCTGCACAAACAGACGGTTCTGAACGTTCGTAAGGTGGATCACGGTTGAGAACTGCCTGTTTATCGACTGGTATTGAACCATGGAGGTGTTCTCCGTGGTTGCCTCTGCCAGAGACGACGCCGTGGTGTGATACGCCGCCACGGTATATTCGGACTGAGACTTATCCTGCAACATGGCGGCGTACTTCTCGATATCGCCGGGCAGCGACCTGACCGTCACCTCGTAATCGCCCTTGGTGTTGACGGCAAAGACGCTCGTGTCCTTTGACTGGGCGGCCTCAACCGCGCCGGCAATGCCGTGTTCGGAGCACAGCTTGTAGCCCTCGAGCGGATTGCCCGTGACCGCCGTCCAGGCGTTTACGTCCGTGTCTTTCTTGCTCTTATCGGTACGCTTGAGCACGACGGCAAAGGTCGTGCCCGAGTTGATGGGGTTGTTCTTATTGTCTCTAGTAGTTTGGGTCAGAGAGATGGTCTCTTTGGCAGCCAGGTACCCGCCGTTCAGCCACATACGGCTGCCCGTCCATGTGTTGTCATCCGCTGTTTTGACCGTCGTTTGCGGTGCGACCACCACACCACCCGAGCCACTCGCCGCAGCTGGCTTGTACTGCAGGTGCAGCTCACCTGGCGTTGCGGTGGTCGACGAGGTCAGGCTCGAGCGGTATCCCGCCGGCAGGCCAACCTCTTTGAGTACAAAGTAATCGCACTGATGGGTGCTGTGCTCTTCGTCAAAGGATAGAACGGAACGGTCCGGCTTCAGAAGCACCAGCTGGCCATTGCTGTCCGTCGTGCCCTGGGCGATAGCCTCGCCCTGCTCATTCCAGTCGGCATTGGACCGATACAGCGCGAAGGTTGCGCCCTGGACCGCCTCGCCGTTCTGGTTGACCTTCTCAACCTCAGACGACGGCAGCGTGGTGAGGTTGAACTTGAGCGACATATTCGATGCGCCCGCGCCGCGTTCCAGATAGAAGAAGCTCAGGGAGTGTTTGGTGCTGTTGCTGAAGGTGTTGCCGGAAAAGTTGGTGGTATCTGCACCGGCGGCGTCGAACATCGCTTTGATGGTAGTATCCGGAAAATACTTTGGTGAACCATTTGCACCGTCAATATGGCCAACGCGCACCACACCGGTAGCAAAGTTGATATCAAGCGTCGCTTTCTCGTGAATGCCGCCCAGGTCGCCCACGAGCACGCCGTCGATGTACACCCAGACGTCGTCGTCGCCCGAGAACTCAAAGACCATTTCCTTGCCATCGGTGGTCTTGCCGTCCGTCGGCTGGACAAACTCCGTGGTCATGGACATGCCAAAGTGGTGGTTAAGGGTTGAGTTATCCCCGTCAATGACGTTTTTAGGAGAGAGCTGGCCGTTCTTCTCTTCAAAAACCTTGTCAGCCGAGTCAAAGGGGAAGAACTGACCCCGATTCGCATCTGACACGCTGTCCTTATATACGCCCGCCTTATCGTAGACGTTAAAGGAGTTCGTTGTTTGGTTATACACGGCATAGTTGCCGCCAGAGCCATCAGAGCCATACGAGTCGTAAACGTAATAGCCGTCCTTGAGCTGGAAGAGGCCCTGCACGTTGTTGTAGACGGACTTGCCGTCCTGCCTGCCATTGGCTTGGCTGGCACTGTTAAAGAGATAATCGAGCGACTCAGCGCTGTACGTATCGCTCGTACCATTGGAGGAATAGATGCCGGCTTTAATCGCCGGATAGCCATCTACCAGCTTGTTCTCCACAAATGGCAGACGTCCAAAGCCGCCGACACCGCTTTTACCCGTCCATTTGTTGATACCATTGCCGTCGCCATAATTGAACTTGAGCTGATGGCCTTTATTGATGCCGGTGTTGTTATTGCTACCTTTCCTATTTATGTTGTCGGAGTAATCGTTATCGCCATTCACGACCCAGTAATCGAACAGGTTGACCGTGGTGCCGGTAGGATTCACCGTCTGCACGGTATGGTCGCTCACGGCAGCCAACGCGCTCGTCGCGCCAAACATGAGCGCGCACGCCGCCAGCGGGACGGTCAAAATCCTTAGAGCGCGCTTGACTGTATTGGTTTTTGCGCCCAAAGGCTTCAATATTTCTTGAGCTTTCGCATATACGCGATTCATGAAGGCCCTCCCCAATCCATGAGGACGGCAAGCAGTGGCTCGCTATATGTGTGTCGTCGTCCTCATCGATGCAAATATACGCCCCCCCCCGCGCAGAAACGCAAGGCGGGTCATCGCTATATGCTTAAAATTGTAGCAATTTGGGTGACCCGAAATTCCCCATCAAGTTGCAACTCAGGCCCAAAATCGAACCATTCGCGCCACACAAAGTAGCTAATTTGGGACGGGCTTTTTTGACTACTTTCGCCGCATCCACCCACCCGACCAATAAGTTGCGGTGAAATACGGACTGTTTTCCGGCTCCAAGCCACCCAACAGTCCGTATTTCACCGCAACTTATTGAGGGTTGGTTGGAAAGAGTTCTAGATGCGGGCGAGGTCGTAGGCTTGGGCGGCGGACTCGCCGGCGCAGATGAGGTTGGTTGTGGCTTCCCGCGGATCGAGTGCTTGGTCGAGGGACATGGGCTTGCGACAGATGGGTAGCACCAGGTCGATGCCCTGCCCGTATACCGCGTCCAGGTTGTCGGCGCGACCGCCCACGACGGCGACCACTGGCTTGCCGAAGCGCTTGGCGCGACGCGCCACGCCCACCGGAGCCTTGCCGGCAGCGGACTGCTCGTCCATGTTGCCCTCGCCCGTTATGACCAGGTCCACATCGCGCACGCGCTCGTCAAATCCCACAAGGTCGAGTACCGTCTCCACGCCCGAACGCAGCTCGGCGCCAAGTGCCAGCAAGGCAGCCCCCAGCCCACCGGCAGCGCCCGCGCCGGGCACGCCGAGCACCGAGCCAAATGTCCGCGCGCCTTCGGACACGCGCAGTAACCCCTGAGCTCGAGCCTCGGCAATCGCCGTATCGAGCAGGCGACCGTAGCCGACCATCCAGCTGTCGTACTTGTGCAGCGCCTCGGCGTCGCCCGTCGGCAGGCCCTTCTGCCCGCCGAACACCGCCAGCGCGCCACGACGTCCCACAAGCGGATTCTCGACATCGGAAAGCACGGCGATACGCACGCCGTCCAACGCCCGCAACGCCGGCACCAGATCAACATCGGCCGCCCGCTCAAGACCCGCGAGTCCCGGCGCAATATCGCAGCCCTGATCATCGACCACGCGCGCGCCCAATGCCTGCAGCATGCCGGCGCCGCCGTCGTTGGTGGCACTGCCGCCCAGTCCTATATATAGAGTCTTCGCCCCCGCGCGAACCGCGCGAAGCATCAGCTCGCCCACGCCATGGGTCGTAGCGGCCAACGCCGCCGATTCCGTGCAGGGCGAATACCCAATACCCGCAGCCTCGGCCATCTCGATGACCGCGGATTCGCGCTCGACATCCACCAGCATCCGGGCAGACACGTGCTCGTGCAGAGGCCCTGCCACTTCGCAAGTCACGATCTCGCCGCCGCATGCGGCAACGGCATCGAGCGTTCCCTCGCCACCATCCGCCAGCGGCAGCGTGCCAACCTCGGCATCGGGCCACACGCGGCGCACGCCCTCGGCAACCGCAGACTCCGCCTGTGCGCTCGACACGCTGCCCTTAAAGGAGTCGATCGCCAGCAGCACGCGACGCGGTCGGCGCTGCACAGGGCCAAAGTCGAGTGCCGCACCAGCAACCTCGTCGGCATCAGCCAGCGCCGCGGCATGAGCGGCATGCGCCTCAAGATCGGACCCGCAACCGCCGCCATCCGCGCCACGCAAACCGGCAAAATAGCTGCTCAACACCGCACGGCACTCGTCCGCCAGCACGCCGGCCATCACGTTAAATCGATAATTAAGACGCGAATCGGCATTAAGGTCGTATAGCGAACCCAGCGCGCCCGCCTTGGCATCGGCCGCACCATACACGCATCGCCCCACGCGCGCGTTGACCATAAGGCCCGCGCACATGCAGCAAGGCTCGAGCGTCACATAGACGGTGCAGTCGGAAAGGCGCCAACGGCCGAGCGTCCGAGCGGCGGCGCACAACGCCGCAAACTCAGCATGCGCCGAAGGGTCTTGATCGAGCTCGCGACGATTGTGCGCCCGCGCGACGATCTCGCCCGCGCACACCACCACGGCACCAATGGGCACCTCGCCCACCGCCGCGGCAGCGCGCGCCTCAGCCAGCGCCTCGCGCATGAACTTCTCGTCGATTTCGGTGATCGTCATCGTTCGCCTTCCCTGTTGCAAATTCAAAACGATGCTATCATTACGACTCATGGAGAGATGGCAGAGCGGTTGAATGCGGCGGTCTTGAAAACCGTTGAGCGCGAGAGCGTTCCGGGGGTTCGAATCCCCCTCTCTCCGCCACTCTTAGTGATGCACCGGCGTCATGGTCCGCTCAAACAGCGCATCGACCACGTCGGCAATCTCGGGTCGACTCTCAAGATCGTGACCCGATTCCCACCACTTTGTGAACAGTCGAATAATGCCGCCGGCGATAAACTCCGATGTCGTCTCGAGCGATACGGGGGCCAAGGCGCCCTCGTCAAGCGTGCTCATCACGCGCTCGCGAATGGAGTGGGCAATGCGGTCGCAAATCATGCTGGTCAGCATGCCCGACATGCTGCTCTCCAGGATGTTATCCATGAGCTGCTCATGCGCCAGAATCATGTCCATGGCGTCGGCAAATACCTCATGGCGAAGCACGCGTACGTCGTCGGCCGACACCGCGCTCCCCTTACCGGTCCGCTTTTGCGGCAGCCCCGACATAAGCTCATCGACATAAAAGGCAAAGTAATCGTTCTTATCGCGAAAGTGCTTGTAGAACGTCGTGCGGCGGATCATGGCACGCTCGCACAGCATGGCAACCGTAAGGTCTTCAAAACGATGCTCTTCGAGGAGCTCGGTAAAGGCATCGAACAAGGCACGATAGGTTTTCTTAATGCGCAGGTCCATCTGCATCGCATCCTCAGGGCAAAGACAGCTTTCGTTAATCTGTCGCATATCTTACACCTGTACCCCGCCCCTCGCTGAGCGGTCGACCTTACCGAAAACATAACGCTTACCGGAAAGTTCGGCACGGCAAAACGTTGCGGGTATACTAGTAGCGTTATACCAACGGCAGCTGGCGCATGCCGCCGCGGCCATTCGAAACGGAGACATCATGATTACCGTCATCATCGGCATCGTTGTTGTCATTGCGATTGTCTGCGCCATCGCCGGCATCTACAACAACATGGTCACCAAGCGCAACCGCATCGACAACGCGTGGCAGAACATCGACACGCAGCTGCAGCGTCGCAACGACCTGATCCCCAACCTGGTCGAGACCGTCAAGGGCTACGCCAAACACGAGCAGGAGACGCTCTCCGCCGTAATCAGCGCGCGCAACACCGCCGTCAAGGCGACCACGCCCGAGGCCAAGATGGAAGCCGACAACGTGCTGACCGGTGCCCTGCGCCAGCTCTTCGCCGTTGCCGAGTCCTACCCCGACCTTAAGGCAAACACCAACTTTACGCAGCTCCAGGCGTCGCTCGAGGATACCGAGAACAAGATTAGCTATGCACGCCAGAGCTACAACGATTGCGTGCTCAGCTACAACAACGCCATTCAGACGTTCCCGGCTGTCATCTTTGCCGGCATCTTCCAGTTTAAGGAGCGCCAGGGCTTCGAGGCCGCCGAGGCCGCCCGCCAGGCACCGACCGTCAAGTTCTAGTAAACACGGCCGAGCTTCCGCCAGCACATTAATCCTTTAGGGGTCCAGGGCAATCGCTCTGGACCCCTTCTTTATAAAAAGCGCGGCCAAAAGGCCGCGCACCATCTTTTTATCAGATTAATATTGCCTGTTGTAACAACGCCGTTCCCGCAGGGCGGGGAGCAAGTTCCCTCCCGGCGCACTCCGCAGGACGCAAGAAGCCCTCGCCGCACGAAGTGCGCAGCGAGGGCTTCTTGCATGTCCGAGGACGCGCCGGGAGGGAACTTGCTCCCCGCCCGGACAGGTAAGACGGGTTACGCGACGGTGTAAACCCAGTTGTGCTTATCCTCAACGGCACCAGACTGGATGCCGGTCAGGGTCTCGCGGAGCTTCTTCATCACGGGGCCGATCTCGGTGTAGCCAGCCGGGAAGGTCACGGTCTCGTCGGCGCCATAGACCTTGTTGTCGATCTCGCCGACCGGAGAGATGACGGCGGCGGTGCCGCACAGGCCGCACTCAACGAAGGTGCCGGCCTTGACCTCGGCCCACTCGACGGGACGCTGGTCGACGGTCATGCCCAGGTCCTCGGCGACCTGAACGAGCGAACGACGGGTGATGGAGGGCAGGATGGAGTCGGTGTGCGACTGCGGAACGACGAGGGTGCCGTCCTCCTTCACGAACAGGACGTTGGCGCCACCGGTCTCCTCAACATAGGTGCGGGACTCGGAGTCGAGATACAGGTTCTCGGCATAGCCCTCGCGGTGAGCCTCCATCGTGGGCTTGAGGGACATGGCGTAGTTGAGGCCGGCCTTGATGTTGCCGGTGCCGTGCGGTGCGGCGCGGTCATACTCGGAAACGCGCAGCTTGACGGGCTTGAGGCCACCCTTAAAGTACGGACCGACCGGGGTCACGAGAATGCGGAACGTGTACTCAGGAGCGGGAGCCACGCCGATCACGTCACCGGAGCCGATCATAAACGGACGCACATACAGGGTCGCGCCAGAGCCGAAGGGCGGAACCCATGCGGCGTTGGCAGAAACGACCTGCTTGACGGCCTCGACAAACTTGTCCTTGGGGAACGGGGGCATCTCGAGGCGCTGGGCGGAGTTATACATACGCTCGGCGTTCATGTCGGGGCGGAAGCAAACGATGCTGCCGTCCTCGGCGGTGTAAGCCTTCAGGCCCTCGAAGACCTCCTGACAGTAATGGAAGATGCCGCCGCACTCAGAAACGTGCATGGTGTGATCGGTGGTCAGGCCACCCTCGTCCCACTCGCCGTCCTTCCAATGAGCCTCGTAGCTGTAATCGGTCTTCATGTAGCCAAAGCCGAGGCTACCCCAATCGATATCCTTCTTCTCGACAGTCATGTGTCGCTCCTTACATACACAGTTGCATACTCGCGAACCCGTACGCAAGGACCGAAGCCGGCCGCGTCGCAACGTCGCATGTCCGGAGCGTAGAGCCGGACGGGACACACGGGCGGCATCGATGCCGATGGCACGTCGATTCGCATGCAGGAGATTGTACTCCCCGTATGCTCCAGATAAAACGCTTTTCTTTAACTAAGTAAAGTATTTTCATTTGCAACAGATATAAAAAGACCCGCCACCGCAATGGGTGACGGGCCTTTGAATCAATGCTCGAAAGTAGTCGCGGACTACGCGTTCTTCTTCCCGAGCTTGGACTTGACCAGGCCGACCACAGTCGGAATGATCGACACGGCAACGATGCCAACGATTAGCAGCTCAAAGTGCTCCTGCACAAAGGGAATGCCGCCAAAGAAGTAGCCCAGCAGCGTAAAGACCGTCGACCAGGTAATGCCGCCCAGCACGTTAAAGATGACAAAGTTGCGCCAGTGCATGCCGCCCATGCCAGCGATGAAGGGCACAAAGGTGCGGATAAACGGAAAGAAGCGGCCCAGGAAGATGGCCAGGTGGCCCCACTTGTCCAAGAAGTCCTCGGACTTTTTGATGCGCTCGGGCGTCATGGCCTTGACCTTGCCCGAGGCAATGATCTTTTTGCCAAAGAAATGGCCGATCATAAAGTTGCACTGATCGCCCAAAATGGCAGCGGCCCATGCGGTGGCCAGAAGCGCCACAATGTTAAAGCCGCCGTTGTGGGCGAAGAAACCCGAGGCGAACAGCAGCGAGTCGCCGGGGAGGAACGGGAAGAACACGACGCCCGTCTCGATAAAGATAATCAGGAACACGCAGCCATAGGCCATAAGCGGGCCGGCAGCGATCCAGCTGGCGATCGCGGTGCGCGGATCCTTAAGCAGCTCGGCGATAAAATTGATGAAACCCATGAAGTAAAACCTCTCAGTTGTGGGCGCGGATACGTCCAAGTTGACCAGTATACGGTTATGGCGCGGACGCGGGCGTAATCCCACAAAAGTGCGACTTCATTCCCAGCAAGTTTGCATAACTGACATCTGTCACGTAAAGCCGCGCAAGATTGCCCTTCCTAATCCCTAGCGAATCGCTATACTTTATTGAATTGCATTGTCGCGGCGCTAAGGGAGGGCGGCCGGTGAGCTTTATCAATACCATTCGCGAGGACATCAAGACTGTCCAGGCGCAGGACCCCGCTGCGCAAAATGCCCTGGTCATCTTTTTGTCTTATCCCGGCCTGCACGCCAAGTGGAACCATGTGCCCGAGCACTGGCTCTGGGAGCACGGCCATCGCTCACTCGCCCGCGTGCTCTCGCAGCTCACCCGCCATATCACCGGCGTCGAGATTCACCCCGCCGCGCAAATCGGCAAGCACTTCTTTATCGACCACGCCATGGGGGTCGTCATTGGCGAAACTACCATCGTGGGTGACAACTGCGTCCTCTACCAGGGCGTCACGCTCGGCGGCACCGGCAACGAGACTGGCAAGCGCCACCCCACCCTGGGCAACAACGTCACCGTAGGCACGGGTGCCAAAGTGCTCGGCAACATCCGCATTGGCAATAACGTCAAGATCGGCGGCAACTCGGTCGTCGTCAAGGACGTACCCGACAACTGCACCGTCGTGGGCGTGCCCGGGCGCATTATCAAGCGTAACGGCTGCCGCGTGTTCGAGGAGAACTTCGATGCCAAGCAGCATCGCGAGTACATGCCCGACGACGCCGCCGAGCAAAGCGCCCTCAACCGCCAGGGCATCACCGAGAACGCCCGCCGCGTCAAAGAGCTCGAGCAAGAAGTGGCCGAACTCAAGGCCCTCATCGCCAAGCTCGTGGACGAGCGCTAGGGACGTAAGCAGCGCAAGCATCATCCGCATCAACGCAAAAGGCGCGCCAGGGAATCCATCCCCGGCGCGCCTTCTTTTCGATGTGACATGCGGGACGGCCCCTTTGTCACCTTATGCGAACTGGCTCAGGTAGAGGTCGGCGTAGGCGCCCTCTGCGGCCAACAGCTCCTTGTGCGTGCCTTGCTCGATGATGTTGCCGTGGTCCATGACCAAGATCAGGTCGGCGTCCACGATCGTCGACAGGCGATGCGCGATCACAAAGCTCGCGCGCCCGCGCATAAGCGCGTCCATGGCACGGCCGATGGCAAGCTCGGTGCGCGTATCCACGCTCGACGTCGCCTCGTCCAGAATGAGGATCGCCGGGTTGTTGAGCAGCACGCGCGCGATGGTCAGCAGCTGACGCTGGCCCTGGCTGATACTTTCGGCGTCGTTCGCCACGCGCGTGTCGTAGCCCTGCGGCATGGTGCGCACAAAGAAGTCGACCTGCGCCGCGCGGGCGGCCGCCACAATCTCGTCGCGACTCGCTTCGGGACATCCATACGCGATGTTCTCGGCGATGGTGCCATCGAACAGCCACGCATCCTGCAGCACCATGCCAAACTGCTGGCGCAGATCGCCGCGGTCCATGCGACTCGTGTCCACGCCGTCGAGCGTGATGCGCCCACCGTCAATCTCGTAAAAGCGCATGAGCAGGTTGATGAGCGTGGTCTTGCCCGCGCCCGTGGTTCCCACCACTGCGATCTTCTGACCCGGCTCAGCGGTAAACGAAACGTCGCGCATAAGCGGCTTGTCGGGCGCGTAGCCAAAGCGCACGTGCTCAAAACTAACGCGGCCCTCCACGCGACCCGGCAGCTTGGCGGCCTCGCCCGGCAGCGGGTCGGCCTCCATCTCGGGCTCGTCGAGCAGGTCGAACACGCGCTCCGCGCTCGCCAGCGCACTCTGCAGCGAGTTGAAGGTAAACGAGAGCTGCGTCATGGGCTCAGACGCCCCGTAGATAAACTGGAAGAACGCCTGGAACACGCCGACGGTCATCTGGCCGGCCACCAACATGTTGCAGCCCACGAGCGCGATCACGATCTGCGCCAGGCGGCCGATAAAGCGGACTGCAGGACCGACGGCATTGATCATAAAGTCGGCCTTGGTACTCACGCGCGCCAGCTCGCTCGAGGCCTCGTGCACCTCGGCAGAACTCTGGCGCTCGCGGTTGAACGCGCGAATGACCAGACGACCCGAATAGCCCTCCTCGACCGCACTCGTGATCTTGGAGACCCACTCCTGACGCTCGCTGGTCACCGCATGCGTGCGGCCCGAGACCACCTTGGTCACCAGCAGCGACACTGCCGTAAAGCCCAAAAAGACCAGCGTGAGCTTAACGCTATAGACGAACATCATGATTATGGCGCCCATCACGGTACCGATCGACACCAGCAGCTGCAGCAATCCGCGCTGCATGCTCTCGGACATCTTGTCCAAGTCGTTGGTCGCGCGGCTGACCACCTCGCCAGGGCGATGTGCATCAAAGTAGGCAAGCGGCAGGCGGCTGAGCTTTTGCGCGATGCGGTTACGCAGACGCAGGTTGAGGCGCTCGGCGACACTCGACATCAAAAAACTCTGCAGCGCGTAGAACGAGCCGGCGGCCGTCCAGATCATAAAGTAGACGAAGATGGTCTTGCCGCAGTTCTCCCAGGTAATGTTGAAGGTGGTGTTGTTGGCAAACGCCACCTGTATGCGCTCCCACAGCTCATCGATAACAAGAGCGCTGTATGCCGGCGCGGCGGTGTTAAAGATGACATAGAACACGATGCTTGCGAACACGATATAGAAGCGCCAATGATCGCCGGCGGCCTCGCCCCACAGACGGCGCACCGTCGCCCAGGTGTCGCGGGGCGTCTCATCCTCGTCATCGTCGTCCACGTCGCGCATGCGCTCCGCCTCGGCGCGGGCACGCTCGTCCTCGGCGCGCTCGTTTTCCTCGTACAGCGCCTGGCGGCGGGCCTCGCGCTCGGCCGCAGCCTTGGCGGAGGCGTCCAGCTCGGGCACGGCCGCCTCCTCGACTGCCCCTGCAACAGCGGCGTCATCAACGCCGCCCTGCTTCTTAAGCTCCTCGGTCATGCTACTCACCTCCCTTCATCTGCGACTCCGCGATGGCGCGGTACACCTCGCAGGTCTCCATAAGCTCGCCGTGCGTACCCAGGCCCACGACCTCGCCGTCCTTGAGCACGACGATTTGGTCGGCATGCAAAATCGTCGAGATGCGCTGCGCGATGATAAGCACCGCGGCATCGCATGTCTCGTCCTGCAGCGCATGGCGCAGCGCCGCGTCGGTCTTAAAGTCCAGGGCCGAAAAACTGTCATCGAAGATGTACAGGTCGGCGCGCTTCATGAGTGCGCGGGCAATCGCCAGGCGCTGGCGCTGGCCGCCCGAGAAGTTCGTGCCGCCTTGGGCGACCGGCGTATCGAGCCCCTGCGGCTGATCGAGCACGAAGGTACTCTGGGCAATCTCGAGCGCGTGCAGCATATCCGCCTCGGTCGCATCCTCATTGCCAAAGCGCAGATTGCTCGCCACGGTGCCCGAGAACAGCCATGCCTTCTGCGGCACGTAGGCAATACGCCCGCGAATCTCGTCTTGCGAAAGCTCGCGCAGATCGACGCCATCCAAGCGAATGGAACCCCTGGTGGCATCGTGGAAGCGCAGCAGGAGCTTTGCCACCGTCGACTTGCCCGAGCCCGTCGAACCCACGATCGCCGTGGTCTGGCCGCGGCGGCAAGCAAAGCTCAGGTCGCACAGCGTGTCCTCGTCGGCATCATCAAAGCGGAACGACATATGATCGAACACGGCGACCGCGTCCGAATCGCCCTCGGAGGCAGATACCCCGTCACCCAGTGTACGGTCGCCGTCCACGATGCTCGGCTCAATCTCCAGCACCTGCTGTGCGCGGTTGAGGCACGCGGCGGCGCGCGGCAGCGTCAACACCACCATCTGGGCCATCATCACAAAAAAGAGGATCAGAATCGCGTACTCCAGCACCGCCGAGATACTCGCGATCTGCATGGCGTGGGCGCCCACCCGGTTGCCGCCAACCCACAGCACCGCCACCTCGGCGATGTTCATCAAGAAGAAGCTGGAGCTGTCGAGACCCACAAACAGGTGGTTGACCTTGATGGCGTTTGCCGCGTAATCGCTAAACACCTCATCCAGGCGCCGCTCCTCGTGGCGTTCCTTGTTGAACGCGCGGATGACGCGCACGCCCACGATGTTTTCGCGCAGCACCACGTTCATGCGATCGATAAAGCCCTGCAGCCGCATAAAGATCGGCGCCGCATTGGCAACCGTAATGACCGCCGCCACCAGCACGATCGCAATTACTACGCCCAGCAGCGTGCCCATGGCGGGATCGATGAGCCAGGCGAAGACGACGCCGCCCACAGCCAAAAACGGCACCGGTAGCACCAGCTGAATGGTCTGCAGAATCGCCTGCTGGATCACGTTGATGTCATTAAGCGAGCGCGTGATCATCGAGCCCGTGCCAAAGCGCTCAAAGTCACTGGCAGACAGCTCGAGCGACTTGTCGTAGACGGCATTGCGGATATCGCAGGCCACGTTGGCGGCCAGGCGCGCCGAAAGATAGCAGCCCAACACCGCGCCGCCGCTGGCCATGCCGGTCGCGATAAGCATGTAGAGACCGTTGCGCAAAATGTAGTCGACATCGCCCGTGGTGATACCGGTGTTGACCATGTTCGCCAACATCGTGGGTACCAGCAGTGTGCCAACGTTGTCGATTAGCAGCACCAACAACGTCACCGCGACAAGCCTGCGATACGGCTTCATAAACCTCATTAAGAGTCGCACGACTCCCCCTCACCTTGATTCTCGGCCTGGCTCTCGGCAGCGATATGCTGCTTAAAGGCATCGCACTCATCGCCGAGCGCATGGGAAAATTTTCCGATTAGGCGCATGATTTCGCGTTGCTCACACGGCTCAAGCGCGCCAAAGGCTCGCTGCTCGGCCTTGAGTGCCGGCAGCGCATAACGCTCGGCAAACCGCATGCCCGCTTCGGTCAAACGCACAACCTTGTTCTTACGGCTGCCTTCGGCAAACTCCAACGTTGCAAAGTCCCGCGCCGTCAAGGTTTTAATGGCCGAGTTGATGGTCTGCTTGCTGTAGAACCATTCGCTCGTCAGGCGGCTTACGGCAATACTGCCGCCCGCCGTGCTGGTATCGACGAGCATCCAGTAAGCGCAGTCCGAAAGACCGCAGGCGCGCGAGAACTCCGAATAGATATGGTCGAGTCCATTGAGCAACCGGTCGAAGTCGACCAGCGTAACCGCACTATTCATCTATCCCACCATTCGATTGTCCGATTTTTGACCAATTGTGTATCTCTAGATTAGTCCGAGTTTTGACTATCGTCAACAGGCTCTACGCAAATGCTTGCACTTTTATGGCCTATCGGCAGAAAAAGACCGCCGGCGCGGGGGCAGCGCCAGCGGTCACGTGAAAATCGGGTTTTATTGCCCGTTAAGCGGCGACGGCCTCATAGACCGTAGCGCCCGAGAAGCTGTCATGCAGGCTCTTGCCGGCAATCCACGGCAGCTCGACGACCTCGCAGACCGTGTTGACCAGCTCGGAGCAGTCAGTAAAGTGGCCCTTGTCGTTGAGGGCCTCGCAATCCTGAACACGCCAATAGCCATCGGTGTGCGTGATGTAGTACTCGTGATCGTCAATCGTCACAAAAGCGCGCGTCTTGGAACGCAGCAGCTTCAGAAATCCTTCGAAGTCGGTCTCGACGACATCTCCAGCCTGGAACATGATGTTACCTCCTGGCCCGGCGCCACCACGGCGCATTGATAAACGTTGGCACTCCTTTAGTAAAACCTTTATCAGAGGTTATGCGTTCGTCATTTAGGCAAGTGGTAAAAAACCGCAGGGTAGACGGGATAAAACGTTTAACCATCTCATTTGTTTGTCACATTCTGAAGGTATTTTTATGCAAACCTACTTTCCCAATTGGAATCTATCCTTTTGGCCGGGCAATTGACCGTCTATCGTTTGAGCCCGACGGGTATGAACGGGGCATCTGCAACGCCACTACAAGGAGACACCATGGAGACTATCGAAGCGCTCATCCACCGCCGCAGCTGCCGCAAATACAGCGACCGCCCTGTCGAGGCCGAAAAGCTTGCACGTATTATCGAAGCCGGCCAATATGCACCGAGCGGCATGGGCCGCCAGCCGGTGACGTTTGTCGCCGTCACCGACCCCGCGACCGTCGAACGTCTCTCACAGCTCAACGCCCAGGTCATGGGCAGCAACAGCGACCCCTTCTATGGCGCCAAGACCGTTGTGGTGGTGCTGGTCGACCGCAGCGTGCCCACGCATCTGGAAGACGGCTCGCTCGCCATGGGCAACTTGCTCAACGCCGCCTATGCACTGGGTGTCGATTCGTGCTGGATTCACCGCGCGCATGAGGTCTTTGACTCGCCCGAGGGCCTGGAGCTGCTGGCCAGCTGGGGCCTGCCCGCCGACGGCAGCCTGCGCGGTGTCGGCAACTGCATTCTGGGCTATGCCGAGGACACGCTACCCGAGCCCAAACCCCGCCGCGACAACGTGGTGTGCGTAAAGTAATTAGTTCCGCCGTTCTAACGAACGGCGGACCCGCTCGCAACTTATCTTGCCGATGGAGTTGTCGTCGTTTCGTTCGTGTGGGGCGTTTCGGCGCCGTCGCCCTGTTCGCCGTCGTCCTTTTGAGCGTCGGCGATGGTGGAGGCTGCCGCAACGATACCGCGCTGGGGCGCGACGCCCGTCTGGGTCTGTGCGCCCTCGACAACTTCTGTACCTACATGCGCGAGCTCGGGCGATTTAAACACTGCGTCCAAGTTGGCGCCACCGCCGGCGTAGCCAAGCGCTGCGAGCGCGATGACGATCACTGCAACGACGACCGCGATCGGAACATAACGATGCCAACCAGCCGGATTGAGTCCGCTGCGACGAGCCGCCCCGCGGCTGATGTAACCGAGCGTTCCGTCGTGCTTGAGCTTTGAGCCCACCACGCGTTTGCGGCCCCACAACGAGGACTCTGCCTGCATGGCCAAGCGGGCGCTTGCCGAAGGATAGCCGTATTTAGTGCGCTTGAACGAGCCATCAAACCCCGAGGCGTGTTTGCCCCACGTCACCGATGTTGTGCGTCGGTTGACCGGCGCGGCACTCCGCCTTCTGCGGCTCGGTTTTGTAGTCTCAGCCATACGCCCCCGCACGCCGTAACCAAATCGAAACAATAACGCTTTGGACTGTAGCACACGCGTCGCGCGCGGTCACGGGCGCCTCGCTCAACGGTCATCGTCCTTCAGCAAGCGCCACAGCGTTGTTCGGCTTATGCCCAGCACCTCCGCCGCACGGGTTCGGTTGCCGTCGAGATGATCTACAACCAGATGTGCGATATCTCGCTCGGTATCGGCCAGCGGTCGCAGGATATACAGGTCGCTTTCGAGTGTCGGGGCGCCAAAGGTTGCGGTCTTAATCACGTCCTCTTGGGCGAGCACTTCCTCCGCCACAGCGCGGTCCACCGTGCCCGCCCCCACCAATATATACAGTCGTTCCGAGACCTCGCGGAGCTGCAGGTAATTGCGCGGCCAGCGGTAAGCATCGAGCGCCTTTGCCGCCGCGGGCGCCAGTTCGGGAGCTGCCGTTCCAAACATATCGGCCAAATACCCCAGATAGCGCGCAACCTTTTCCGCCGCGCCGCACTGCTCGGCAATCGCCGGCGCCACGCTCACCGCGCAGGCCAAGCGTTCGGTCACAAAGGCCGCCTGATCGCTTTCACCGCCGCCCGGCATATCATTTGCCGTCAGTACCACGTGGCACCGCGCAGCAAGCGCCGCGCCGCCCATGGTGGACACAAGCTCGCGCAGCCGCTGGGGCACAACGGCATGCCAGCCGCTCATGCACAGCGTCAGATCCGTCTGGAACAGCGGCGATTCGGGGCTTTTAAGCATATGACGCCAACCACGATCTGTGAGCTCATCGAGCGCCACGGACACAAAGGGTTGATCAGCAAACGGACCGTCCAGGTAGAGGCGCTTGGCAATCTCGACCTGGCCCGCGCCCAGCTCGCCCTCGAGCATAAGGGGCACGCCGCGTGCGTAACTCTCGGCGACGGGCGCGGCCACCGAGGCGGCGCCCTCGACGATGCCGTACGCGCTCGATTCATAGCGAGCCTCGACCTCGTCGGCGTTCAGCCACTCGATGCCCGCATGCGCAACGGCGCCGCGCACCTCGCGCGCCACGATAACCCAAAGAGCCTCGTGCTCCGTAGAAACCGGATGCACCGCCAGGCTCAGACGCGCGCCCCCGTGCCCCATCACCAGACGCGCGCCATCGCCCACCCGGTCGAGGCGCTCGGCAACAAACGCAGCCATATCCCGCTCGAGCGCGGGGTCGTCTATGGTCGAGATTGCAATGCCGCCACGCTCGTTGATCGCCAACGCCGAGGCCCCGGCAGCCGCCAGGGCCTCGATCATAATCTGCAGCTTAGCGTCGCTATCCATGTTCCACCCCATCCTTAGCGCGGCGCCATGCCCGCCGCCCCCGCTGTCGAGTGTTTCAAAATTGAACGATATTGCTCACCAAACACTATAGGGCAGAAGGCGCCGTCCTGCGAGTATAGGTGTTGCCCCGCATCGCCATCCTGGCGGGGCGATAAGAGCTCTTCGGGACTTATAAACCTGCGGACAAGCCATACCCGCAAGAGCTCCTATCGCTCCACCTCAGGCGTGCGGCAGCCAGCACGCAGCACGCATATCGGCTGCCTTGCCTACCAGATTCCCAGCACGTGCTGCATTCCCAAGCTCATGCACGCAACGCCAATCCAGCAGCAAAAGCCCAACGCAATGGGTTTTCCACCCTTTTTGACCAGCTCGACGATATCGGTATTAAAGCCAATAGCCGCCATGGCCATCACGATAAAGAACTTCGACAGCTCCTTGATGGGCGCCGTGATGGACACGGGAAGCTGAAACACCGTGGTGACCACGCTCGCCAGCACAAAGAACAGCACGAACATGGGGAACGCGCGCTTAAACGAGAAAGTATTTTTGGCGTCGCCGCCGGCCTTGCGCGCCAGACGCATCTGCCAGCAAGCAAGCGCCAGCGTGATGGGAATGATGGCCAGCGTCCTGGTGAGCTTAACCACCGTGGCGCTCTCAAGCACATTGGCGCCGGGATGCATGCTGTCCCAAGCGCTCGCCGCAGCCGTTACGGACGAGGTGTCGTTAATGGCGGTGCCGGCAAACAGACCAAAGCCCTCGTTGGTCAGCCCGAGCATGCCGCCGAGCGTCGGAAACACGAGCGCCGCGATAACGTTAAACAGGAAGATGACCGAAATGGCCTGGGCAATCTCGCGATCGTCGGCATCGATGACGGGCGCGGTCGCGGCAATGGCGGAACCGCCGCAAATCGACGAACCCACGCCCACGAGCGTCGCAATCTTGCTCGGAACCTTCATGACGCGGCAGAGCACAAAAGCGATGACGAGCGAGGTCGAGATCGTCGCCACGATAATCGGCAGCGACTGGGCGCCCTTGGACAGAATCTGTGCGAGGTTCATGCCAAAGCCAAGCAGGATAACCGCATACTGCAGGATCTTTTTGGATGTATAGGTGACGCCGGCAGCGAGCGGTTCGCGACGATCCTTGGGGAAGGCAAGCGCCAGAACCATGCCGATGAGGATGGCAAATACCGGCCCGCCGACCACCTCAACCCGTTTGCCGAGCAACGTTGCGGGGACGGCGATGACCAGGCAGAACAGGACGCCTTTCCAGCGCTCGCGTACGATATTTGCCAGTTGCATATGGGATTCCTTCTTTCTATTTCACGTTTGCGACGGCTTATGATACGGCAACATCGAGCACAGTCTCGCGCAAACAAAGACTAAGATGCCGCAATAGTTCTCGGGCGACAGTCGAATTACTCACCGCGGAGAGCTGATTCGCGGCATAATAAACAACTGACATATGAGTTTGATAGAACGGTTGCGAGGCACTATGGAAGAATCGATGCACGTCGGCGAGCAAGAAACAAGCCTACAAGACCAGTCCTACCACACCATTCGACGCAAAATCGTCTACCTGGACTACAAGCCGGGCGAAAAGCTAGGCGTCAAGCAACTTTGTGACGACCTGGACATGGGGCGCACGCCCGTGCGCGAGGCCTTGGTGCGCCTGGCACAGGAAGGCTTGGTGCGTACCGTGCCCCAGAGCGGCACCTATGTCTCGCCCATCAACCTCACCCTTGCCGAAAGCGCCTGCTACATTCGCGAGCACCTGGAAAAACAGGTAATTGTGGAGTGCTGCGCCCGCGCCACGTCGGCGGGCATCGAGCAGCTCGACCGCGCCATCGCGCTGCAGGAAAAGGCCATGGCCGAAGAGGATCGCATCGGCTTCTTTTTGAGCGACAACCTCATGCATCACATGATTTTTAGCATCGCATGCCGCAGCACCGTGTGGTCTTGGCTCGAGGCAACCAACGCCGACCTGGAGCGCTTCCGCTGGCTGCGCGCCGCCACGCAGGTTCTGGACAATCAGGACATCGTGAACGAGCACAAGAAGATCCGCCGCGCCATCGCCGGTCGCGACCCCATCGAGGCGAGCTTTTTGGTGAGCAAGCACCTGCACATGATGTTCCGCAACCAAACCGAAGTTCTGGACCAGTTCCCCGAGTACTTCGAAACCAGCAAGCTCCGCTAACCTGCCAAAACCACCACAAAGGGGACAGGCACCTTTGTGGTGGTTTCTCCGTACAAAAAGGCCCGGCTCCGTCTGATGCGGAGCCGGGCCTTGGTCGTTAGAACGTGCCAGCAGAGGAAAACTCGATGCCAGTCACCAACAGCGAGCGAGCTGCATTTGCGCCAAGGTGGCGTGAAATGAGAGGGCGCTGACCTCTTGGTCGCGCCCTCGAAATTGAACGTCAGATTGGCGTGAATGCAGCCCGCGCAGCGTCAGCAAGGCCGTCGTTCGTTAGAACGACGGAACGAACTATTCAACCGTAACGCTTTTCGCCAGGTTACGAGGCTGGTCGACGTCGCATCCGCGCAGGATGGCGACCTCGCGGGCGAGCAGCTGCAGCGGGACGCTCGCCGTGATGGGGCTGAACACATCGCGGACGGCCGGCACGCGGATGATGCAGTCGGCGATCTTGTTGATCTCCTCGTCACCCTCGGTGGCAACGACGATGACCTTGGCGCCACGCGCCTTGCACTCCATAAGGTTCGACACGGTCTTGTCGTAGGTGGCACTCTTGGTGGCCACGGCGATGACGGGGAAGCCCGGATCGATCAGCGCGATGGGGCCGTGTTTCATCTCGCCGGCGGCATATGCCTCGGCGTGCAGGTAGCTGACCTCCTTGAGCTTGAGCGCGCCCTCGTAGGAGATGGCGGCGCCCATGCCGCGGCCCACGAACAGCGCCGACTGCGCGTCCTTGCACAGCAGGGCGGCCTCGTGCACGGCCTCGGTCTGCGTGTCCAGAATCCACTGGATCTGCTCGGCCGTATCGGAAAGCTCGCGGAACAACATACGTGCCTGCTTGGTGGTCAGGCGATACTTGACCTGCGCCAGCAGCAGAGCCAGCAGCGTCAGGCTCACGACCTGGCCGATGAAGCTCTTGGTCGAGGCGACCGCGATCTCCTTGTTGGCCTTGGTGTAGATGACGCCGTCGCTCTCGCGCGCCACCGGGCTGCCCACCACGTTGGTGATGCCGAAGACCTTGGCGCCCTTGATGCGCGCGTCGCGGATGGCGGCGAGGGTGTCGGCGGTCTCGCCCGACTGGGACACGGCAACGACGAGCGTCGTCGGCGTGATGATGGGGTTGCGATAGCGGAACTCGCTGGCCGCCTCAACCTCGGTGGGGATGCGAGCCCAGCCTTCAATGAGATTCTTAGCAATGAGTCCAGCATGGTAGCTGGTGCCGCAGGCGATCACGTAGACGCGATCGATATCGTTGAGCTCCTCGAGCGAAAGGCCCAGCTCGTCGATGTCGAGCTCGCCGGCAGGCGTCATACGGCCGACCAGCGTGTCGCGCACGACGCGCGGCTGCTCGTGGATCTCCTTGAGCATAAAGTCGGGGTAGCCGCCCTTTTCGGCCATATCGAGATCCCAGTCGATGTGGGTGACCTTGGGCTCGATAACGTTGCCGGCCTCGTCGGTATACTCGACGCCCGCGGGCGTAAGCTTGGCAAACTGACCGTCCTCGAGCACCACGACGTCGCGAGTGGCGTCGATGAGCGCGATGACGTCGGAGGCAACATAGGAACCGGTCTCGCCCACGCCAACAACGATCGGGGAATCCTTGCGGGCCACGGCGATAACGCCGGGCTCATCGGCAGACACGGCAGCCAGGCCGTAGGCGCCTACCACGTGGGTGCAGGCCTCGCGCACGGAGGCCATCAGGTCGTGCGTCTCGGCATAGGCCTCTTCGATCAGATGCGCAAAGACCTCGGTATCGGTCTCGCTCTTAAAGTGGTGACCGCGGCCCTCCAGCTCCTCGCGCAGCTCGGCGAAGTTCTCGATGATGCCGTTGTGGACGATGGCGATACGGCCGTCACAGCTGGTATGAGGGTGGGCGTTGACGACGGAGGGCTTGCCGTGGGTGGCCCAACGGGTATGGCCGATGCCGCAGGTAGCGTCGCTGTCGATGTTGGAAAGCTCGCTCTCCAGGCCCGCGACCTTGCCCACGCGGCGGATGACGTCGAGGTGCGCCGCAGCGCCCTCGCCCACCTCGAGTGCAACGCCCGAGGAGTCATAACCGCGGTATTCCATACGCTTAAGGCCTGTGACCAGGATATTCTTTGCAATATCAGAGCCGGTATAGCCGACGATTCCGCACATAGGATAAATCCCTTCGTTCGCGAGACTGCAAGACGTCCACGCACAGGGGGCGCTGAGACGTATAACGTTCGAGTATTGTACTCACGCAACCGCAAGCTGATATACCAGAAGTGGTATCTTAAACTGGATACCACTCGATTCACACATGCCCAAACCACCACGATGGGGACAGGCACCTTTGTGGTGGTTTGGGCCGGGGCGGCGGCCCGTTCCGGCGATTTGTCTCAATCTGTAACATCTAGAGCTCCGAAAGCGGGCTTACTGTTACAGATCGAGATTTTCCGTCCGACCTCGACGTTTTGTCTCAATCTGTAACGTGTAGAGCCGGTTTCACCGTCCAGATGTTACAGATCGAGACAATTGAAAGCCGGGGCAGCAAAACCACCACGAAGGGGATTGTGAACTGCCCCCTTCGTGGTGGCCTGCGCCGGAGTCGGCGTTTTCCCAGATAAAACCTACCAAAATAAACCTGTCCCTAATTGGCAGGTTTTGACACCCCGGGGTCGGGCGATGCTACAATCAGGCTTGTACTTGAAACGCATCAAAGGGGCCGCTATGGCAAAGGTTAAAATCAGCGACGTCGCGCGCGAGGCCGGAGTTTCGTTGGGCACGGTTTCCAACGCGCTCAACCATCCCGAAAAGCTGCGCCCCGAGACCCTCAAACTCATCAACGAGACCATCAATCGTCTAGGCTACCTGCCCAACCAAAGCGCCCGTCAGCTGGCCGGCGGCACCACCAAGTCCTTTGGCCTGGTCCTCCCCCGCCTCGACCACGGCTTCTCGCTCCAGATCGCCAGCGGGGCCCACAACGAGGCCCGAAAGCACGGCTACGATCTGCTCATCGCCAATGCCGACAACAACGATATTCTTGAGGATCATTACCTGCGCTACTTTATGGGCACGCAGATGTCCGGCGTCATGGTTCAGCCCATGGCATCCCCTGACTGGCACCCGGCCATGGCCAAGATGTCCGTGCCCATCGTCTACCTGGACATCCACTGCTCCGAGCCCGGCTACTACGTGGCTGCCGACAACGAGGCCCAGGGGCGCATTATCGCCGAGCTCGCCATCGCCCGCGGCGCACACCATATCGTCGTTGTGGGTCGAGCGGCATTTATGCAGCTCACCCTGCGCGTTCTTGGCATTCACAAGGCGCTGGCGATGCGTCCCGACATTAAGATCGAAGTTATCGACGCCGGCGAATGGAACACCGCGGCCGACGGCTACGGTATCGGTGCACAGATTGCCGAGCGCCCGACCGACGAGCGCCCCGATTTTGTCGTAGGACTTACCGACGTGTTGGCCTCCGGCGTCATCTCGGCGCTGGTCGACAAAGGCATCTGTGTCCCCGGCCAGATTCTTGTCGCCGGATGCGACGGTAACCCGCTTGCCTGGAGCGGATCCGTCTCGCTCACCACGGTTGCTCCCCCGGGCTACGAGATTGGCCGCAAGGGCGTCCAGCTGCTGATGGAGCAAATCGAGCAAAAGACACCGCCCAAAACCAAACACATCCGCGTCGGCTCGGCCGCCCGCCCCGTCACAACGGTCACCGCCACCGAAGACATCAACCGTCAGGAAATCGTGCGCCCATTTTTGCTGGAACGCGCGAGCACCCAGGCAAGCACCCAAACCGACGCCACCGCCATCAACCTCGGCGCGTACCTGTAACCGCTTACCTCGCTGAGTCTTTAGGCGCAGCGGGGTAATCTATCTATGCCCACGCGAGCGTAACTTCCCATTTCGTGTAAACTCGCGCGCATTTAACTTCCCATTTCGTGTAAACTCGCGCGCATTTAACTTCCCATTTCGTGTAAATCAGCCTGTATTTAACTTCCCATTTCGTGCAAAGCGACGTTATCAAGCCTTCGACCAAACAAAAAGGGCCCGACAAGCAGGTACTTGTCGGGCCCTTTACTCTTTTGCATTCGCAACGTTCGTTAGAACGGAGAAAGGTTGCGCACGGGGCGCTAGCGCACGGCCTTGACCGCCGCCGTCAGATCGAACAGCGTGTCGAGCACGGCGTCGCAACCGTCCACCACGTCCTGCGGCAGCGGGACGATATCAGGCACGGCAAAGACATGGCAGCCGGCCGTGATACCCGAGACGCAGCCGTTGCGCGAATCCTCGACCACGGCGCACTCCTCGGGAGCAAAGCCCGCGCGCTTGCAGGCAAGCAGATACATCTCGGGATCGGGCTTGCCGTGCACGACGTCCTCGCCGCAGGTCACAGTCTCAAACTTGTCAAAGAGACCGAACGCCTTAAGGTTGCGCTCGGCGGTAACGTGGCGCGAAGACGTCGCAAGGCCCACGTGATAGCCCGCAGCCAAAAGCTCGTCCAGGCACTCGGCGGCGCCGGCCTTAAGCTCCAGCTCGGTCTTGACCATCTCGTCGCGAATTTCCTTGTGGCGGACATAGATCGCCTCAGCGGTCTCGTGGCTGCCATAATGCTTCTCCAAGATGCCCATGACATCTACCAGCGTACGGCCGATAAACTGATGAATCAGCGCCTCATCAATCGCGAGTCCCAGCTCAACGGCACCCGCTTTCCACGCCTTAATACCCAAGCGCTCGGTGTCCACGAGCGTTCCGTCCATATCAAAAATGACAGCCTTGATCATTTTGGTCCCCCCATCGGCTTGCATTGCCGCTACTCTACCGCACTTTACAAACTTGTATATAACGTATATACATATTGCACTTTCGTTACATAGATAGATGTCTTATGGCGAGCGGCTCGGTAGGATTATAGTTTCGTCCGAGCTTTTAACTGTAAGGAACGTTTCATGCTTTCAGACACCACCGCACCCGCAGAGGAGCTTCAGAACAAACTCTCAGCGCTCGAGCAGCTGCTTTTGGCATATGGACGCGTCGCCATCGGCTTTTCTGGCGGCGTCGACAGCAGCTTTTTGGCCGCCGTTTGCTCCCGCATCATGCCCGCTAACACCCTTCTCGTCCATCTCACCACGCCGTTCATCGGCACGCCCGAGCAGGCTTCGTTTGAGCGATCTGTTGACGGACAAGCCGATGAGGGCCCGCATTTTAAGCTTCCGGTGCTTAATCTTTCGGTTGACCAGCTCCAGCTTCCGCAGGTCGCCTGCAACGATGCTGACCGCTGTTACCACTGCAAGCGCGCCGGCTTCACCGCCATCGTCAACCACGCCAAATCGCTGGGCTTCCCCACCGTCATCGATGGCAGCAACGCAGACGACCGTGGCGATTACCGCCCCGGCATGCGCGCCGCCGAGGAGCTCGGCGTGCGCTCGCCCCTTATGGAGGTCGGCTTTACCAAGGACGAGGAGCGTGAGTTGCTGCGCGCATGGGGCTATCCCGTTTGGAACCTACCCGCCGGCGCCTGCCTTGCCACGCGCATCCCCACGGGCGAGAAGCTTACGCGCGAGAAGGTCGACCTGATTCGCGCCTGCGAGGATTACCTGCACGACCTTGACCTTTCGCAGGTCCGCGCGCGACTGGTCGGTGGCTGCATGCATATCGAGGCCGCCCCGTCCGACGTCGCCAAGATTGCTGCCCTCGGTGGTACCACGGTCGATGCCGAGGGCAAAACCCCGCTGCCCACCGCCATCGAATCCGCCCTACGCAACCTAGGCTGCAGCGACATCTCCCCCCAGGTAACCCCCTACATCCACGGCGCGATGAATCAATAAACAACGCCCCAATAAGTTGCGGTGAAATAGTTCCTGTTTAACGGCTTTTTGCGCCCAAACAGGAACTATTCCACCGCAACTTCGTTGATGAACCTGCCAAAAAGGGACAGGTTTATTTTGGTAGGTTTTATCTGGGGAAACGTCGCATAACGCTCGTCTCTCTAAGCCCGCGGCGCATCTCTCTAACTTTGCTCTTATCTCTCTAACTTTAGAGAGATAAGTATCTTGTTTTAGAGAGACATTTAGAGAGACATATCAAATCTGCTGGTAGACTGCCTGAAACGTCTCTCTAACCAACTTTCGCTTTAGAGAGATATTTAGAGAGACGAGCGCGGTCTCTCTAGCCTGTGGCTCCCCTCTTTAGAGCTCACACATCCCAACCACCCCTAACTTGCGGTGGAATAGTTCCTGTTTAGCGGCCTTTTGAGTCAAACCGGGAACTATTTCACCGCAACTTCCAGAATGATCATTTGAAGTCGGTTGCTTTTAACCTCAAAACGGACCGCTCGCCACGAAATGGCCCTATCTACTACGTTTAACCGATAACCCTCAACCATGTCGAATTTTGCAAAAACAAAACCGCAGGTAGACGGCTTGCCGATTTTCAGAAAACACGGCCATGGTCGACCGGTGCGGGTCAAACGTAGTAGATAGGCCGTTTTTGTGGCGCAGCACTAGCCCAGTCTTTTCGGAACGGTGTTTTGACCGCTTTGCCAGCCCAGTTGCTCAAGTAGTCAAAAAAGCCCCATCCCAAATTAACTACCCTGGCCCCCTCAGGAGCTATTCCGCCGCAACTTTATTTGGGACAAAGTAATCAGGAGTGTTTGTCCCGAATCTTAAGTATTTGTTCGATCGAATGACCTGCGATGGCACCTGCTAGACTGGTAGATTCCCAACCGTCTAGCCAGGAGCCTCCATGTCGCGCAAGTCCGCCTACAAGCAAGTACTTTCCATCGGCACCGCCGTGGTGCTGGGGTTTGCGCTGTTTACGGGATCGCTCGACGGCGCGCCCAAGCTGCTGTCACCGCAAAGCGATGAGCAGGCGGCAGCTCTGGCCGAGAAGCAAAATGAAAGCCCTAGCCGCACCGAAGACGAGGCCGATCTGGTCGCCCGACTCGAATCGGGAACGGCAAGCTCCGAGGACTCCGAAGGCAGCCCGGACGCCGACGATGGCTCCGAGGCCACCTCGACCGACACCAGCGACACTGCCTCGGATAGCTCCGTCACCCCCATCGACGAGGTCGAAAACCCCGACCTCGACCGCGCACGCGGTGTATACCTCAGCAGCATTCCCGATTACGCCGGCAACCCCTATGTCGCCCTGCGTGCCGATAGCACGCACCCGCTGGGCACGCCGTCGTTCACGCTCGACGAGTACGAGCGCGCCACCGAAGAAGGTTGCTTTAAGAAATTCTCCAAGCTCGACAGCCTAGGCCGCACTCGCAAGGCGCTCGCCTGCGTAGGCCCCGAGTCGCTCGGACAGGGAAAGCGCGGCGATATCTCACGTATCCATCCTGCCGGCTGGCATCAGCAGCGATACAGCTTTATTCCAGGTGAGAGCCTCTACAACCGCTGCCACCTGATCGCTTGGTCACTCTGCGGCGAAAACGCCAACCGCAAAAACCTACTCACCGGCACACGCTATCTCAACGAGACGGGCATGTTGCCTTTTGAAGAACGAATCCTCGACTACATTCGCGAGACGGGCAACCACGTACTCTACCGCGTCACGCCCATGTACAACGAAGATGAGCTCGTCTGTCGCGGCGTACGCCTGGAGGCGCAGTCAGTCGAGGACCATGGCAAGAGCCTCTGCTTCCACGTGTACTGCTATAACCTGCAGCCGCACGTGCAAATTGACTACGCCACCGGCCGCAACCAGGCCTCGGGGGACTAGCGGCGACCGCACCGCCCGTAACCAAAAAATGATCCGTTTTCCTCCGTCGCATGCGGATCAAAAAGGGCCGCCCCGGTTACTCAGGGCGGCCCATTCGTCAGCACCTATACTTCAGGCAAGACCACACGCTACTTAGCGCGGCCCTCCTCATAGCGCTCGACCAGCTTGGCCTGAACGTCGTAGGGCACCTGCTCGTAGCCAGCGGGCTTCATGGTAAAGTCGCCCGTACCGCGCGTGATGGAGCGCAGGCGGGTCGAGTAATCCGTCAGCTCGGCAAGCGGAGCCTGGGCGATGACCACGGTGTCGCCGCGCTCATCGGTCTCCATGCCCGTCACGCGACCGCGCGAGGCCGAGATGTCGCCCATCACGGCGCCGGCGTAGCTCTCGGGAATGGTCACGGTGATCTCCTCGATGGGCTCCAGCACCACCGGGTCGGCATCGGCACACGCCTTGCGCAGGCCGATGCGAGCCGCCGCGCGGAACGCCATCTCGTTGGAGTCGACGCTGTGATACGAGCCGTCGTACACCGCGACGCGAATGCCCGTGAGCGGATAGCCGGCGATAATGCCGTCCTTCATGGTCTCCTGGACGCCCTTGTCCACAGCGGGGATCAGCGAACGCGGAATGCGGCCGCCCACGACCTCATCCACAAACTCGTAGCCGTCGCTCGTGCCGTCGGGCCCAATGAGCGGCTCCACGCGCAGCCAGCAGTCGCCGTACTGGCCGGCACCACCGGTCTGCTTCTTGTGACGGCCCTGGGCGCTTGCCGTGCGGTGAATGGTCTCGCGATACGGAATGCGGATCGGCACGCTCTTGGCCGCAACCTTGGTGCGGTCCTCCAGACGGTTGAGCAGCACCGAAACCTGCGCCTCGCCCACGGCGGAGATGATGGTCTGGCCCGTCTCCTCGTCGCGGTCGATGCTCATGGTCGGATCGGCCTTGCATGCCTTCTCGATAAACGTGTAGAGCTTCTCCTCGTCACCGCGGTTCTCGGCCTCGATGGCGATGCGGTACTGCGAGTTGGGGAACTTGAACGCCGCTGCCTCGACCTTACCGGTAATGGAGAGCGTGTCGCCCGTCTCGGCGGCCAGCTTGGGCGCCACGATAATGTCGCCGGCATAGGCGTGACCGACCTCGGTCATGTCGCGGCCGCACATCACATACAGGTGAGCCAGACGATCGCTCTTGCGCGTGCGGGCGTTGATGAGCTCAAGGCCCGGCTCAAGCGTGCCCGTCAGCACCTTGATAAAGCTGATGCGACCCTGCTGCGGGTCGGCCAGCGTCTTAAACACAAACGCCACCGGACGGTCATCATCGCTCGAAATCTTGAGCGAATCGCCGTCGATGAGCGGCATCTCGCCGTAGTCGGTCGGCGCCGGGAAATACGTGGCGATGTCGTCCATCAGCGAGTTGACGCCCTGCTCCTTAATGCAATCGCCCGCAAAGACCGGCACAAAGATGCGCTCGGCGATCGCCTTGGACAACAAGCCCTCGAGCTCCTCCTGCGTCAGCGTCTCCTCGCCTTCGAGGTATTTCATCATCAGCTCGTCGTCGGCCTCGGCCACCAGTTCACACAGATGGTCATGGGCCTCCTCGGCCTGGGCACGATACTCCTCGGGAATCTCCGACTCAACGGCCTCGGCGCCGTTGCAGTGGCGCGCCTTCATGCGCACCAGATCAATGATGCCGTCAAAGTCCTCGCCCTCGCCCCAAGGAAGGGTCACGGCGCCCAAGCGCGTGCCAAAGCGCTCCTGCAGCAGCTCCATGGTGGTGCTAAAGCTGGCCTCGGGACGCGACAGGCGGTTCACGAACACCGCGCGCGCCAGGCGAAGGTCCTCGGCCGCATACCAAAGCTTGACGGTCGTCGGTTGCGGGCCAGCCTCGGCGTCGACCACGAACAGCGCCGTCTCGCAGACGCTCATCGCCGCGAAGGCGTCGCCGATAAAATCGGGGTAGCACGGGGCATCGAGCACGTTGATGCGGGCGCCCTTCCAGTCGATCGGTGCGATGGTCGTCGAGATGGAGAACGCACGCTTGACCTCTTCGGGGTCATAGTCGAGCGTGGGCTTGGTGCCGTCGTGGCCGCCCAGACGGGCGGTCTTGCCGGAAAGGTGGAGCATGGCTTCGGCGAGTGAAGTCTTGCCCACCCCGCCTTGGCCTACGAGCACCACGTTCCTTACGTTGCCGGTCTTGGGAGCACCCATGATGACCTCCTTGCAGGGTCGCGCGCTATGCGCGACGCCAACGGGGAGAGTTCGCGGTCGGTGCCGTCCCGGGAGCAGCATGGTCGGCAACCGAGCCGACTCACCCTCCAAATGTCCTATGTCACCACCCTACCCTTGCAGCCGCCTGTCCATGCATACCTTTCGGCACGCGTATGGATACGGGCGGCGAGAGGAGAAAGCGGGCATGGAAGGCGATTGTTGGGTCCCACCGATGCGAATAAAAACCGCCGCAGACCAAAAGACCTGCGGCGGTTCGCCTCAATGATTATTTGAGCCTATCCCTCGATACGGCTCAAGAACTCGCGCGTACGCTGCTCGCGCGGATGGTCGATAACCTGCTCGGCAGGGCCTTCCTCCACGATGCGGCCTCCGTCCATAAAGACGACGCGGTCGGCAACGTCGCGGGCAAACTGCATCGCGTGCGTCACGATTACCATCGTCATATTCTGCGCCGCGAGGTCCTTGATGACACGCAGCACCTCGGCCGTCAGCTCGGGATCGAGCGCCGAGGTCGGTTCGTCAAAGAACAAGATTTCCGGATTGAGCGCAAGGGCGCGGGCGATACTCACGCGCTGCTGCTGACCGCCCGAAAGCTCGCAGGGCACTTTGTTCTCATTGCCCGTAAGCCCCATCTGCGCAATCAGCTCGTGTGCACGGGCCTCCGCTTGCTCGCGCGGGCGCTTGAGCACGCGGATCGGTGCGTCGGTGATGTTTTTCATCACGGTATAGTGCGGGAACAGATTGTAGTTCTGGAACACCAGGCCAAACCGCGAGCGCGCCTGCTTGGGCACATCGCCCTTCGCATAGACCGCGCCTGAGCCCGCGTCCGTCGCGACCGCAAGATCGCCAAACGAGAGCGAGCCGCCGTCGAGCGTCTCGAGCAGCGTGGCACAGCGCAGCAGCGTAGACTTACCGCCACCCGAAGGCCCGATAATCGCCACGACCTCGCCACGCTTCACCTCGAGCGAGATATCCTTGAGCACCTCATTGCCGCCAAACGCCTTACGCGCGTTCGTTATTCTCATTACCGTTCCGGACACGGGAACCTCCATGTATTTGAAGAGTCAGCGAGCGTGTGACTGACGAGACAATGTGCTCCGAAAGAGGAGCGCCGCGTACTTCTGTACGCAAGCGACGGCTTGAGGCGCAGATTGGCCGTCAGGCACGCGCGCAGCGTCGAGCAGTCCGCCGTTCGTCAGAACGGCGGAACGGCCTAGTCATGGTAATAGTCCAGCTTCTTTTCGGCAGCGCCCAGCAGCATCTCGACCACGAAGTTAAAGACCCAGTAGATGAGCGCCGCGATCGCAAACGGCATCATGCTCACCTGCGATGCGACCAGTGCCTTGGCCGTCGAGAACATCTCGCCCACACCGATGGCAAACGCCAGCGACGTGTCCTTGACCAGCGTGATGATCTCGTTGCCCATCGCCGGCAAAATGCGCTTGGCGACCTGCGGCATCACGATGTACAGAAACGTCTGCATGCGCGAATAGCCCAGTACCTCGGCGGCCTCGTATTGACCGCGCGGAATGGATTGCAGGCCCGAGCGATAGATCTCGGCAAAATAACCGGCATAGTTGATGATGAACGCCACGACGCACGCCGTCCACTTGGAATCGGGCGTGAGCGAAATGCCGAACACATAGTATGGGGCAAAGTAGATAGCAAACATCTGCAGCATCAGCGGCGTGCCGCGCATGACCGAAATGTAGATACGCGCGATCCAACGAAGCGGCGCGATCTTACTCATGCGCATAAACGCCACGGGGATTCCCAGCGGAATCGACCCCAGCAGTGTCAGCACAAATAGCTGCAGGCTGACCAGGAACCCCTGGCCAAGCATCTGCATCATGACTTGGATAGACAACCTACCCTCTCTTTCGCAGTAACGGAACAGCAAACCCAATGCTAAAGCGGGTTTTCCAGGTGCCCGGGTTTGCCGTGAAAGAGGAGCGCCGCGTGCTAAATGTACGCAAGCGACGGTTTGAACGGCAAAATCGGGTGCCTGGGAAAGCCGCTATTTGAGAACCCAGTTGTCGAAGGAAAGACCGTAATCCGCATACTTGTCGCACAGGTCCTTGACCGTGCCGTCCTCGTAGAGCGCCTTGAGCGACTCGGTCACGGCGTCAGCAGACTTGGTGTCGCCCTTCTTAAAGCCGACGGCATAGTGCTCGCTGGATAGCGGCTCATCAAGCTGCGTATAGGCATCGGGCTTGGCGGCAAGCTGATACTGAGCGATCGAGAGGTCGCAGGCAACGGCATCGACCGCGCCGCTCTCGAGCTGCATAAACGCCGTGTTGTACTCGCCGATGGTATCGAGCGTGGCAAACGTCGCGGCCAGATCCTTCTGGTCGCCCTCGAGCACATCCTGTGCGGCGGAATCGGTCTGGGTGATCACGGTCTTGCCGGCAAGGTCATCCCAGCTCTTGATGCCCGCGTCCTTCTTGACCACCAGCACCTGCTCGTTGAGCATGTACGGATCGGAGAACGTATAGTCGTCCTCGCGGCCCTCCATAGTAAAGCCGTTCCAGATGCAGTTGATGGCACCCGAGTTGAGCAGCGTGTCCTTGGCATCCCAGTCGATGGCCTCATACTCAACGTCCCAGCCCTGCTTGTCGGCAACGGCCTTAGCAAGGTCGAGGTCAAAGCCGGTGTACTCACCGTCGTCGCCCACAAAACCATACGGAGGATAGGACTTGTCAAAGCCCACGACGAGCTTCTTGGACTCCGCAGCGCCCTTCACATCCTTGGCAGCAGCAGAACCGGCAGCGGAGCCCTTGTCGGCACCGCCGCCACAGCCGACCAGACCAAGGCCGAGCACCGTGGCAAGCGAACCGGCTAGGCCAACAAACTGACGACGAGACATATCGGTATTCATGGTATCCCCCTTGATAGCACTTTAGTTAAGTAAAGTGAGTCATGTAACGTTCAGAATCATACACTTTAGCGTGATGGAGCACAAGGGAGGGGTTGCCCGGCACGGGCGGGGAGCGGCGCGTGATTAAGTTTCCTGCTCTACAGTCCTGCGCAAGACGGAAAGCACATTAAGTGCTTTCCTTTGCGTGCGGAACTCGCGATAAACTTAATTACGCGCCGCTCCCCGCCCGTGCCGGGCAATCGTCGTTGTACTTATCACTGACACCAATAAACCGCTTGCATATCGTCTGCTGGGTTGGCACGGTACAATGCTTGTGGCTTTCAATTTATAAATTAGTGGGGTTAATTCATGGCAGAATCTCGTGCTGAGCGTAAGGCTCGGCGTGCTTTAATCCAGGCGGCTGAGGGGTCGGAGGAGAAAAAGGCTCCTAAGAAATCTAAGTCGACTAAGGATGCGGAGGGTAAATCCAACAAGAGCAAGGCAAAGGACAAGCGTTCTGGCGCTCGTCAGGGTGGAGGCAAGAAACCTGCGGCTCGCACTGAGCGCTCGCATAAGGATTCGACTCAGCCTGCTCGTAAAGCTGTGGATCCCAAGTCGCCTTGTTCCATCATGAAGGCTTGTGGTGGGTGTACGGCGCTTAATCGTCCTTATAAAAAGCAGTTGGCTGCCAAGCAGGCTGCCATAGAAGAGCTTTTTGCCGAGCTTTGTGAGCGCGAGGGCATCGCCGTCGATCCCATTCGCGGTATGGGTGTTACCTTGGGCGACCCGGGTAAGTACCCTGCGCCGCGTGGTTTTCGTCATAAGGCCGCTACTCCCTTTGCCCCCGGCAAGGAGGGTGTCGTTCGTTGCGGTTTCTTTGAGCGTGGCACGCACAAGATCGTTGCCGTGCCCGAGTGTCCTGTTGAGGCGCCGGGCGCTCGTCAGATTCTCAACGGTATTGCGCGCGAGGCCGAGCGTATGCATATTCCCGCCTTTAACGAAGACAAGCATCTTGGCCTGCTTCGCTACGCCGTCGTTCGTTGTGGCTGGCGTACCGATCAGATCATGGTTACGCTCGTGACCGCCCAGCGTGATCTTCCGCATGCGCAGGAGTTCTTTGAGGCCGTCGCCGCACTCGATCCGCATATCGTCACCGTTGCCCAAAATATCAACGGCCGTCCCGGTAACGCCATTCTGGGCGAGGAGACCCGCATCGTCCATGGCGCCGAGTGTATGCGCGACCAGCTGCTCGGCTGCGAGTTCGATATCTCCCCCACCGCGTTTTACCAGACCAACCCGCAGCAGACCGAGCTGCTCTATCAGCTCGCGATTGACGGCATGGACCTGCAGCAAGGCGACGTGCTTATGGACGCTTACTGCGGCAGCGGCACAATCGGTCTATGCGCCGCAAAAGATGCCCAGGACAAGGGCGCCGGCATTATGCTGCTCGGCGTGGAGCGCAATCCCGCCGGCATCGCCGATGCGCGCCGCAACGCCGAGCTCAACGGCCTAACCCGTAACGCGTGGTTTATGGCCGACGACGCGACCGATTACATCCTGGACGCCGCCGACAACAACGAGCGCGTCGACGTTCTGTCCATCGACCCGCCGCGCGCTGGCTCTACACCCGAGTTCCTCGAAGCGGCTTGTGCGCTCAAGCCGCGCCGCATCACCTACATCAGCTGCAATCCCGTCACCCAAGAGCGCGATCTGCACCAACTCCTCGACGGCGGCTACCGCCTGCTCAAGATTACGCCGGTCGATATGTTCCCCCATACCGACCACACCGAGACCGTCGCGGTCCTCGAGCGCCGTTAATCACCGGCACAAGAAAGGGGCGGTCCGTCTGGACCGCCCCTTTTTCGTTACGCGTTGAGCCTCTCGTTACATGCGTTTGCGCAGGTCGCACACACCAGCCGCCGCCATCTCACGCAGCAGCGTCTCGCGATCGCGCGTCACAATCAGATCCAGCGGGAAGTGAATCTCGTCGAGCATCTTGCGGGCATGGTCGAGCTTGCCAATCGCCATGCCAATATGCGCATCGGTCGAAACGCCAATGCCCACGCCCAGCTCGGCGCAACGCTCGGCGATCTTGCGGCATACGTCCCAATGCTCGGTATCGGTGCCATGCTCAAGACTGTGATTATTGATCTCGATGATCTTATGCTTGGCCTTGGCCGCCAGCAGCACCTCGTCGATATCAAACGGCACGCCCGAACGGCCCGCATGGCCCAACATGAACACCTTGGGGTGCTCCAGGGCATTGATGTACATCTCGGTCGTCTGGGCAAGCGTCGCACCCTCGGCAAACTGCGGATTATGCACGCTTGCCACCAAATAATCCAAATTACGCGTCACCAAATCGAACAGCGAATGCTGGCGACTGTACGCATCGCCGGCGATATCGAGCGAAACGGGAATGTCTTCGCCAAACAGGCTGCCGTCCAACGAAACGATATCGGCCTCGGCGCCGCGGAGCAACAGCACGCCGCTCCAAATGCGCGGCCAGATATCCTGGTTGATAAAGAACTGGAAACTACGCAGGTCATTGGGGCAAGGTGTAACCATCGAGCTCAGATGGTCGGCGGAACCGAGCACCTGAAGGCCGCGCTCGGCCGCCCAATATATGTTCTGCTCAATGGTCGAATACGCATGCGCAGAGAACATCGTATGGGTATGGATATCACAAGAAAGCAGGTAGGGCATCGGGTCTCCTTATCCAGTATGGCCGTCGCGTATATTCATTGTACGCATAGCCTTCGGCAGTCGTAAAACCGCTTCATCCCAATCACACAACGGCATAGACAACGGGGTCCGGCTTAACACCAAACCCCGTTTCACGTAAAACATTGTAAGCAGAGCGCTTTACTTTGGACGATACTCGTCTGCCAGTTGCTTCCAGGCGGGCAGCGAGTTGACAATGGTCTCGTAGCTCACGCAATAGCCCAAGCGGAACCAGCCCGGCATGCCAAAGCTATCCGAGGGCACCGCGAGCAGCTCGTACTTCTTCGCGCGCTCGCAGAAGGCGCTCGCATCGGGCTCCAGCGCCTTCACCCATAGGTAGAACGCACCATCCGGCTCAACATACGTGTAGCCATACTCCGCCAACGCACCGGTTAGCGCCGTGCGGTTGCGTGCATAGGCCTCAACATCGCTCGGCTCGTCGATACAGTCGATAATCACGCGCTGGAAGAGTGCCGGTGCGCACACAAAGCCCAGCGTACGGGCGGCGCCGGCAACGGCGGGCATCAAGCGGGCGGCCTGCGGATTCGTATTGGGGACCAAAATCCAGCCCACACGCTCACCCGGAAGCGAAAGCGACTTGGAATACGAGTAACACACGATAGTGTGCTCGTAGATCGAGGGTACCCAAGGCACCTCGGCACCATAGACGATCTCGCGGTACGGTTCATCCGAGATCAGCATGATCGGGTTCTCGGGATCGCGCTTGGCGTTGACCTCTCGCAAGACATTAGCCAGACGCGTCAAGGTATCGCGCGTATACACGGCGCCGGTCGGGTTGTTGGGCGAGTCGATAATGACCGCCGCCGTCTTGTCGGTAATAGCCTTAAGAACGTTGCCCACGCTCAGCTGGAATGTATCCTCGTTGGCAAGCGCCTCGACGCACGTGCAACCGGCCTTCTCGATCCACACGCGATACTCCGGAAAATACGGCGCGATAACGATGACCTCATCGCCCGGATTGGTGATGGCGTTGAGCGTGCAGGTGAGCGAAGCCGCCGCACCCACGGTCATAAAGACATCCTTGCCCTCATAGCTCGTGCCGAAGCGACGGTTGAGCGAGTCGGCCACAGCCGCGCGACACTGCGGCAGGCCCGGTGCAGGCGTGTATCCGTGCAGCTGCTCGCTCGGCAGCTCAAGTGCCTTCTTAATGGACTCCGCAACGGCCGCAGGCGCCGGAACGCTCGGGTTGCCCAGCGAGAAATCGAACACGTTTTCCGCGCCAATCTGCGCCTTGCGCTCAAGGCCATAGCTAAAGATCTCGCGGATGATGGAACTCTCCGCGCCGCGAGCATACATGGT
>CAKUFT010000006.1 GCA_934650095.1 uncultured Collinsella sp. | reverse complement strand
ACACCGTGGGGATTCCGGGACATATTGCCCGAGGAGGCTCAGGCGCGCGAGGAGATTGCGCTGACGGTGAAGGGCTGCTTCAGGGAGCATCATTACCTGCCGGTCGAGACGCCGCTGCTCGAGGACAAGGGTTCGCTCGAGGAGGGCGGGCGCATTGCAGACACGCCGTTTAAGCTCTTTGACGACGACGGGCGTCTGTTGGTGGTCCGCCCCGACAACACACTGCCGATCGTGCGTCTGGTTTCGACCCGCATGCGCGCGGCCGACCTGCCCTTGCGCCTGCGCTACGAGGCGCCGGTGGTTCGCGAGTGCCAGCGCAATGCCGGTGGCTCGCGCCAGTTTACGCAGCTGGGCTTTGAGCTTATCGGTGCGGGCGATACCGCGGGCGATGTCGAGATTGTTTCGCTGGTGGCGGAGGCCGTGCGTGAGCTGGCACTTTCCGATGCGCGCATCATCGCAGGCAGCGTGCGTCCTTTTAAGGAATTGCTCGCGGTATGCGAGGATCGTAAGCTGGCTGCCGAGGCCCTGCGCTGCGTGCACGCCAACGACTTTGTGGGCCTCGATACCCGCGTGGCGGCAAGCGCCGAGTCCGATGCCGTCAAGGCCGCCATTAGCGAGTTGCCGCGTCTGCACGGCGGTGCCGAGGTACTCGACCGCGTGGACGCGCTGCTGGAGGCCGCCGGTATCGTCGCGCCGCTGACGCGCGAGCTGCGTGCCCTGGTCGAGGGCCTGGCACCCGAGGACGCCCAGGTGCTGTCGTTCGACTTCTCTATCATGAACTCTTTCGATTACTACACGGGCCTGGTCTTTAAGGCCTATGCCGGCGGCTTGCCCGATCCGGTTGGTTCGGGCGGACGCTATGACTCCATCTTTACCGGCGCATTTGGCGCCGGTACCGAGGTGCCGGCGGCGGGCTTCGCCTTTTCGCTCGAGCGCCTGGAGGCTGCGCGCACCTCGGCCGAGGATGCCGCTTCCGATGGCGACCACGCCGTGGGCCGTGGCGCCGAGGGTCCGCTGCGTATCGCCGTGCCCAAGGGCTCGCTTAAGGCCGACACGCTCGACGTGCTCGAGGCCGCGGGTCTGGACGTCTCTGAGCTGCGCGACCCCGGCCGTCACCTGATCGTGCGCGGCCGCGACACACGTGCCGGCGAGGGCACGGTCGGAGATATCGAGTTTGTCATTGTACGCCCCAGTGATGCGCCTGCCTTTGTGGGCTGCGGCGGTGCCGATTGCGGCATCTGCGGCTGGGACTCGCTCATCGAGGCCGACCTCAACCTGCTGCAGCTGGTCGATCTGGGCTACGGCCTGTGTACCTTTATCGAGGCGGAGCCCGCGTGGCGCGCCGGCCAGGCCGAGCGCAACTATGCCCGCCGCGGTTCGCTTCGCGTTGCCACCAAGTACCCGCGCATCGCGAGCGCCTGGTATGCCGAGCGAGGCGTGAACGCCGATATCGTTTCGCTGCACGGCAATATCGAGCTGGGACCCATCGTCGGTATGACCGACCGTATCGTGGACATTACCGCCACGGGCGCGACCCTGCGCGACAACGACCTGGTCATCACTGGTCGCATCATGGACTGCACGGCCCGCTTCTTCGTCAACCCGGGTGCGGCGCGCTTGGATCCGCGCGTGCGTAACCTGGCCGATCGCCTGGCGGCTGCCGTGAAGGACAAGCATTTTGAGCCCGTCGCGGGCTCGGCACAATAGCGCGAGCGCGCACGGGCGCCCCCACGTCCGGGCTGCGGGCCGATTGGTGCCGCCGCCTGGCATCTCGTTTTTCAAACGCAACCTCAACCGATAGGGGATACCGATATGAAGACCATCAAACTTGCTCCCGGCGAGCGCCTCGTTACCAATCAGCTCAACCGCAAGGGCGTGCTGCCGCAAAATATCGTCGACGCCGCCCGCGATATCGTGGCCAACGTGCGCGCCAACGGCGATGCCGCGGTGCGCGATTACTGCCAGCGTTTTGACGGTGTTGAGCTGCAGAGCTTCCGCCTTCCGCAGGAGCAGATCGATGCCGCGCTCGAGGGCCTCGACCCTGCCTTTGTCGCCGCACTCGAGAAGGCCGCGCGCCAGATTCGCGAGTTCCACCAGCGCGAGGTCGAGCAGAGTTGGTTTACCACGCGCCCGGACGGCACGATGCTCGGCGTTAAGGTGACCCCGCTCGCCGCGGCCGGCATCTATGTGCCGGGCGGTCGCGCGCAGTATCCCTCAACCGTGCTCATGAACGCCATCCCCGCCAAGGTGGCCGGCGTTAAGCGCGTGGTCATGGTGACTCCTCCGCAAAAGGACGGCCTGATCAGCCCCTATACGCTCGCGGCCGCCAAGCTCGGCGGCGTGGACGAGATCTATATGGTGGGCGGCGCCCAGGCCGTGGCCGCGCTGGCGTACGGCACCGAGACCATTCCGCGCGTCGACAAGATTACTGGCCCGGGCAACGCCTTTGTCGCTGCGGCCAAGCAGATTGTTTCGGGCGATGTGGGCATCGACATGGTCGCTGGCCCGTCCGAGGTCTGCGTACTGGCCGACGCTACGGCCAAGCCCATGGTGGTCGCAGCCGACCTGATGGCTCAGGCCGAGCACGATCCGCTGGCCGCCTGCTATCTCGTGACCTGCGATGAGCAGTTTGCGCGCGAGGTCGAGGCCGGCATCGACATCCTAGTCGCGCAGTCGCCGCGCGCCGAGATCACGCGTGCCTCGCTCGATAACGAGGGCACCATCGTGGTTGCCGCCGACATGGCTGCCGCCGTCGAGGCCGTGAACACCGTGGCACCCGAACACCTTGAGCTGCACTGCAAGGACGCGATGGGCCTGCTCGGCGGCATTCGCAACGCCGGCGCCATCTTTGTGGGCGCTTGGAGTTCCGAGCCGCTCGGCGATTACGTCGCCGGCCCCAACCACACGCTGCCGACCGGCGGTACGGCCATGTTCTCCAACCCGCTTTCGGTCGAAGAGTTCGTTAAGCGCTCGAGCGTCATTTGCTACACGCCCGAGGGCCTGCTTTCCGATGCCCCCGCCACGCAGCGCATGGCCGAGGCCGAGGGCCTGTGGGCACACGCGCTTTCGGCCGCACTGCGCCGCCGTGTACTGGAGCAGGGCGAGGACTCCGTGAGTGCCGAGTCGCTGGCGGCGGCCGATCTGACCAAGGTTGCTTGGCCGGGCGATACCGTGGCGACGGTTGCCGAGGGCGTGGACCTGACGGCGGCTGCGGGCGCGGATGGCGCCGGTGTGACCGGTGGGGAGGCCTAATATGGCCGAACTCACGCCGCGCATGAAGGAGCTCGTCCAGCCCTACTTGGCCGGCATTGAGCCCTATGATCCCAATTTTACGCCCACGCGCATCAACCTTTCGGCCAACGAGAACACCTATCCCGTGCCGGCCGGCGTGCGCGAGGCAATCGATGCGGCCCTGGCTGCCACGCCGCTCAACCGCTATCCCGACCCCATGTCCAACGACCTGCGCGACGAGCTTGCTGCCTGGCATGGTGTGACGCGCGAGAATGTCTGCGTGGGCAACGGCGGCGACGAGCTGCTCTATAACTACCTGTTGGCGTTTGGCGGCGCGGGACGGACCCTGCTCAACTGCCCGCCGTGCTTTAGCGAGTATGCGTTCTTTGCGTCGCTCTGTCAGACCGAGGTGCGCGACGTGTGGCGCGACCCGGCGACCTTTGAGCTCGACCAAGCTGCTGTGCTCGCGGCGGCGCCGGAGTGCAACCTCGCCATCGTGACCTCGCCCAACAATCCCACGGGCGGTGTGGCGCCGCTCGACTTTGTCGCGGCCCTGTGCGATGCGTGTCCCGGCATGGTGATGGTCGACGAGGCTTACGTTGAGTTTGCCGACGATTCGTTTGGCACGGCAACCACGGCGCAAGGCCTTATCGCCGAGCATCCCAACCTGGTGATTTTGCATACGCTGTCCAAGGCGTTTGGCGCCGCCGGCACGCGTCTGGGCTATGTGATCGCGGCACACGAGGTCATCGATGTGTTCGCGGCGATTCGCCAGATCTATTCGGTCAATGTGCTGAGCCAGGCCGCAGCGCTTGCCTGCGTGCGTGCCCGCGATGCGTATGCACCCGTGGTGGCGCAAGTTACATCCGAGCGCGAGCGCGAGTTGTGCGCCCTGCGCGCAATGGCTGCCGAGGGCCTGCCCGTGGAGGTATGGCCGAGCGCGGCGAATTTTGTGCTCGCGCGCACGCCGCATGCCACGCGCGTGCGCGAGCGTCTGCGCGACGAGTATTCAATTCTGGTGCGCGACTTTAGCTACGCGCCGGGACTCGCGGACTGCCTGCGCATTACCGTGGGCACCCCGCAGGAAAACGACGAGGTGCTGGCCGCGTTTGCCGCGCTGGTGAAGGAGGAGATGTAGATGGACCGCTATGCCGAGGTAACCCGCAAGACGGGCGAGACCGACATTGTCGTCAAGCTCGACCTGGATGGATCCGGTGTGTGTGATATCTCGACCGGCGTACCGTTTTTCGACCACATGCTCAACGCCTTTGGCCGTCATGGCCTGTTCGATCTGACGGTGCACGCGGTGGGCGACGTGGAGGTCGATGCGCACCACACCGTCGAGGACACGGGCATTGTGCTGGGCGAGGCGTTTTGCCAGGCTCTGGGCGACAAGGCGGGCATTACGCGCTTTGCCGACGCGGCGATCGCCATGGACGAGACGCTTGTGATGGCTGCTGTTGATATTTCGGGCCGCGGGCAGGCCTACTGCGAGCTGCCCGTGCCGACCGAGCGCGTGGGCAGCTTTGATACCGAGCTGGCGGTCGAGTTCTTCTACGCCTTCGCGCGCGATGCCAAGCTCACGCTGCATGTGCGCGAGCTGGCGGGCGGCAACTCGCATCACATTATCGAGGCCGCCTTTAAGGCCGTGGGCCGCACGATGCGCCACGCCTGCGAGCTCGATCCCCGCGTGCAGGGCATCCCTAGCACCAAGGGCTCACTGTAACCGCAACAAAGGCAAAAACCACCACAAAGGGGACAGGCACCTTCGTGGTGGTTTTGGACGATGAGAAAAAGGGAGGGTCGCGTGGGCGAACCGAAGATCGTGGTGGTCGACTACCACAAGGGCAACTTGTCGAGCGTCGTGCGCGGGCTTGCGCGCGCCGGTGCCGCTGCCTGCACGTCGGACGACCCGGAGCAGATCCGCCGCGCCGACGGCCTGGTCATCCCGGGCGTGGGCGCGTTCTATGACGCGATCGCCTTTATACGCCAGAGCGGCGAGGAGGCGGCCGTGCTCGATGCCGTCGCCGCCGGAACTCCGCTGCTCGGCATCTGCCTGGGCCTTCAGCTCTTTTTTGAGCGCGGCAACGAGGGCGTGCCTGCGGACGAGGGCATGGCTGCAGACGGCAGCACCCCTGAGCAGTCTGGCGGCCCCTGGGTCGATGGCCTGGGCATCATGCGCGGTTCGTGCACGCGCCTGGAGTCGAGTCGCCTGAAGGTGCCGCACGTGGGCTGGGACCAGGTGCACATGACGCCCGCCGGCGCGGCCGATCCGTTGCTCGCCGGTTTTGCCGAGGGCGCCAACATGTACTTCACCCACAGCTACGCGGTGGCCGACGACGCCGATGCCGCTGATGTTTTGGCGTGCACGCACTACACGCGGAGTTTCCCGTGCATTGTGCGTCACGGCAACGTGTGGGGCTGTCAGTTCCATCCCGAGAAATCCTCTGCGCTTGGTCAGCGCATCCTTAAGAACTTCGTCAACATCGTCGAGGAGGCTGGCCGATGATCCTGTTTCCCGCAATCGATTTGATCGGCGGCAAGGTCGTGCGCCTGGAGCGCGGCGACCGGAGCCGCTGCAAGGTATATTCCGACGACCCCGTGGCCGTTGCTCGCTCCTTTGCCGAGCAGGGTGCGAGCTGGGTGCACGTCGTCGACCTGTCCGCTGCCTTTGGCGAGGACGAGGACGCGTGCGCTGCCAACTCGGCGGCGATCGAGGCCATCTGCGGCGTCGACGGTCTGTCGGTGGACGTGGGCGGCGGCGTTCGCTCGCTCGCGCGCATCGACGAGCTGGCCGGCTACGGCGCGCGTCGCATCGCACTGGGCACCGTGCTGGTGACTGAGCCGGGTTTTGCCGAGGTGGCGGCCCAAGGCTTTGGCGAGCTGCTGGTGGCAGATATTGCCGCCCGTGACGGCCAGGTCAAGGTGAACGGTTGGCGCGACGGTGCGGGTGTGGCGCTCGACGATGCCGTGGCGCAGCTTTCCGAGCTGGGCTTTAAGCATCTGGTGTATACCGACATCGCGCGCGATGGCATGCAGACAGGCATCGATGTGGCGGCGTATCGCCATGTGGCCGAGGTCGCGGGATTTCCCGTCGTGGCTTCGGGCGGCATCTCGACGCTCGACGACATCCGCGCGCTGGCCGCGGTGGGCGAGGGCGCGATTGAAGGTGCCATCACCGGCCGTGCGCTCTACGAGGGCAACTTTACGCTGGTACAGGCGTTGGCCGCCGCCCGAGGGGAGGAGTAGCCCATGCTTACCAAGCGCGTGATTCCCTGTCTAGACGTCAAGGACGGCCGTGTGGTCAAAGGCGTCAACTTTGTGAGCCTGCGCGATGCTGGCGACCCGGTGGAGCTGGCGCGTGCCTACGATCGCGAGGGTGCGGACGAGGTCATCTTCCTGGACATTACCGCCACGAGCGACAACCGCGCGACGACCATCGAGATGGCGGCGCACGCGGCCGAGGAGCTCGCTATTCCCTATACCGTGGGCGGCGGTTTCCGCGACCTGGCGGGCATGCGAACCATGGTGGCGGCCGGTGCCGACAAGGTATCGCTCAACTCTGCCGCCGTGCGCGACCCGTCGCTGATCAGCCAAGCTGCCGCGGCGTTTGGCAGCCAGGCCGTGGTCGTGGCGATCGATGCCAAGCGCGTCGGCCTGCCTGGGCAGCCGAATGCCGACAAGTGGGAGGTTTTTACCGCAGGAGGCCGCAACGCCACGGGTATCGATGCGGTGGCGTGGGCCGAGGAGGCGGCCCGTCGCGGTGCCGGCGAGATCTTGCTCACCAGCATGGATCGCGACGGCACCAAGGCTGGCTTTGACCTGGCGCTCACCCGCGCCGTGGCGCGCGCGGTGCCAATCCCCGTCATCGCGAGCGGCGGCGTGGGCACGCTCGAGCATTTCGCCGAGGGCGTGATCGAGGGCGAAGCCGATGCCGTGCTGGCAGCAAGCGTCTTTCACTTTGGAACCTTCAGCATTCGCCAGGTGAAGGAGTATATGGCCAGCCAAGGAATTCCTGTCAGGCTGGACTTTTAATGCTGCGGCTTGCCCAGGCACTTCGGGGCTGAGGGGCGTGCGCTGCGGCTTGTCCAGGCACCGCATCTTGCCGCTCAAACCGTCGCTCGCGTACCAAAGTACGCGTCGCTCCTCTTTCGCGGCAACCTGCGGCACCTGGACAACCCTCGCCGACCTGCGATGTTTGAATTGGGGAATTGAAATGAGAGAAATTACTACTCCAGCGGATCTTAAGTACGACGTCGAGGGGCTGATTCCTTGTGTTGTTCAGCAATATGACACTGGCGAGGTGCTTATGGTTGCTTGGATGAACGAGGAGTCGGTGGGGCTGACGCTCAAGACCGGGACCACGTGGTTTTGGAGCCGCAGCCGTCAGGAGCTCTGGAACAAGGGCGCGACGAGCGGCAACATGCAGGAGGTCAAGGAACTCTGGGCCGACTGCGATAGCGATACGCTGTTGGTCAAGGTGGACTCTCCGGGCCCGGCTTGCCACACCGGCAACCGTACCTGCTTCTTTAAGCGCGTGGAAGGGGGAGCGCGATGAGGGTCGTGACGCCGTTCGAAGTCGCCGATTGTAACGCCGAGCTCCTCCGTGCGGGCGTGCCGTGCCGCGTGCATCTGACCGATGCCTGCGGGGCACAGTCGCTTTTGCTCGAGACCGAGAAAGAAAGGCTCGATGATGCCCATGCCGTCATCGATGGGTTCTTTGGGAAGAAGGGTGCAAAGCCTCGGTTCGATGAGGCCTGTACCTACTTTACGCTGCAGTAACGAGAGGAAATAACCATGGGAGTCAGAACCGCTAACGTGCAGCCGGGAAATATCGGCGAGACCTTGACCGGTCTTGCTGAGGTGATTCACGGCCGTCGCGATGCGTCGCCGAAGGAGAGCTATACCGCCCGTCTGCTGACCGATGTCGAGGACGAGCTGCTCAAGAAGCTTGCCGAGGAGGCGAGCGAGGTTATCATGGCTTGCAAGGATAACGACCACGATCACATTCGCTACGAGGCCGGCGACCTGATCTATCACTTGCTCGTGACACTCGAGCGCTACGGCATCACCCTGCCCGAGCTGGCCGGCGAACTCAATGCCCGCCGCCGCTAGTCGAGCTTTTGGTGCAAGGGGGCAGGATACTTTGCTCCAAATGATCCGTTTTCCTCCGTTTCCAACGGATCAAATGGAAGTTGCGGTGGAATAGTTCTTGTTTGACGGTCCTAGGGCTATAAACAGGAACTATTTCACCGCAACTTATGAAGGGATGGCTAGGCGAGGGGCGTGGACTCCCATTCGCCGGTGGGGTGGGGGATATCGAAGGCCCGGTAGCCGCAGTCGTAGGCGTGGGCCTGGGCCTCGCGGATGTTCCAGCAAATATCGCAGGAGCGGTGCGCATCCGAGCCAAAGGTAATGGGCACCTCGGCATGGGCGAAGCAGCGCAAAAGGCCGGTCGCGGGATAGTAGTCGTCGAGCCCCTTGCGCGGTGCGGCCGTCGAGACCTCAACGCGGCGACCCGTATCGTGCGCGCACTCGGCAATCTGCTGCCAAAACGGCGCGGGGTCAAAGTCGGGCGCAAAGCCCTCCTTCGAAAAGCGCATGACTAGGTCGGGGTGGGCCATCACATCAAAGTTGAGCGGGCTCTCGCAGGCGCGGCACCAGTCATCGACGTAGCGCTCCCACACGCCGCGCACGCCTAAGTTCTCCCAAACATGCAGGTTGGTATCGTCGTCGATCCAGCCACAAAGCGAATCAGGCGTATCGGGGCGCGCGACGCCCTCTGTCCCTGCCGTGCCCGCGGCACCTGCCGCAATATCGCCCGGGTCGCCAATCCAATGCACGCTGCCCAAGCGCACCACGGCGCCCTGGGACCAGCGCTCTACCAAGGGCTCGCAGCCGTCGTACCAATCGCATTCAAAGCCATAGATAAGCTCGAGCTCCGGCGCGATCTGCGCGGCAAGCTTGCAGGCGTCCTCAAATGCCAGGCGATGCGCCGGCAAGCCGCCCTCGACAACCTGCACCTCGCAGTTGGCGTCCATGCTGGCGGGCAAGGTGAGGTGGTCGGTCGAGACCATGACCTGACATCCGGCGGCGGCAGCGGCGCGGACGTTCTCCTCAAACGAGGCATGCCCGTCCGAAAACGAGGTATGGGTATGGCAATCGACCAGCGGGCATGCGGACATGGCGGCTCCTTTGCATTTGGCGAATCCGCTCCATTGTAACGGCGCGACTCTCAACGCGCCGGGTATGCTGCGAGTCGAAATCGAGCGGAAAGGGCGGACGGTGTGCGGTGGCGCCTCGCTTGCGCTCTCAAAACGTGTACGTCAGCCTCCAAAACCGACAAAAAATGACATGTTTGGAGGCTGACGTACACGTTTGGATGGGGGCGGGGACGGGGACGGGCAAAAGTCGCGTCCATCCGAGGATGCCGCCCCCGCGTCGTCCGCGATGTGCTAGCGTTTGGGTGAACAAAACGAGCCCGTGCGGAAAGGATCCGGACCGTATGCAACGTGGAAGTACATCTCCGCTGTCCCGCGAGACCGATGCGCCCGAAACCATCGTCAAGCTGGAGTGCGATATTGACGACGCGTCGCCCGAGGTGCTCGCCTACGCCGCCGAACGCCTGCGCGAGGCGGGCGCCCGCGAGGTACACTGGCTGCCCCTCTATTGCAAAAAGGGCCGCCCCGGATGGCAGCTGCAGGTGATTTGCTCACACGAGGATATCGACCGCCTGCAGACGATTATCTTTTTGGAAACCACGACCAACGGCATTCGTCGCCAGGTCATGGAGCGTGTTTGCTTGCCACGTCGCTTTGAGCAGGTGGCGACGCCTTGGGGCGAGGTAGCCGTCAAGGTGGCCACCCTGCCCGACGACAGCGAGCGCGCGGCGCCCGAGTACGAAGACTGCGCCCGTCTTGCCCGCGAACATGGCGTGCCGCTCCAACGCGTGATGCAGGCGGCTCAGAGTGCGGCGCTTCGATTTGAGTAACACAGTAGATGGGCTCCACATCCGCTGGACTCCGTATTCAGCCCCCATCAACCCCACGCCGAAAGGACTCCCCATGAAATACCTCATCGCCTCCGACATCCATGGCTCGGCATACTGGGCCGAGCGCCTCTGCACCGCCATCGAATCCGAGCAGCCCGACCGTATTGTGCTGCTGGGTGACCTGCTCTACCATGGCCCGCGTAACGACCTGCCGCGCGATTACGCCCCCAAGCGCGTGATTCCGCTGCTCAACGCCCTGGCCGACCGCATCATCGCGGTGCGCGGTAACTGTGACGCCGAGGTCGACCAGATGGTCCTCGACTTTCCCGTCATGGCCGACTACGCCACGCTGTTCGACGAGGCCGGCCGCGAGCTGTTCCTGACGCACGGCCACGTCTTTGGCGCCGGCATGCACAACAGCGTCGACCACGCGCCCGCGCTGCCCGAGGGCTCCGCGCTCGTCTACGGTCACACGCACATCAAGGTTAACGAGGTAAGCGAGGCGCACCCGGGCCTGTGGCTCTTCAACCCCGGCAGCGTGAGCATCCCCAAGGACGGCACGCACAGCTACGGCATCTATGAGGGTGGCGCGTTCCGCCATGTGATCCTGGAGGAGGAATAACCATGGCGCAGCACATGGCTCAGCAGGATGCCGAGGGCTCGCGCGATCTGTCGACACTGGTCGACGCATCGGCCGAGCTGCAGCATCTGGTGCAGACTATCTGGCGCCTGCGTCAGCCCGATGGTTGCCCGTGGGACCGCGAACAGACGCATCAGAGCATTGGCAAGAACATGATCGAGGAAGCCTACGAGGCGCTCGACTGTATTGAGGCCGATGACGCGGCGCACCTGCGCGAGGAGCTCGGCGACGTGCTCATGCAGGTGGTGCTGCACGCACAGATCGCGGCAGACGCCGGCGAGTTTACGCTGGCCGACGTGGCGCGCGATATCGACGCCAAGCTCATTCGCCGCCACCCGCATGTGTTTGGCGATGCGGATGCCGAGAGTTCCGACGAGGTGCTCAAGATCTGGGACGAGGTCAAGCTGGCCGAGAAGGCTGCCAAGGACAAGGCCGTGGCAGCAGGCGAGGCGTTGCCCGAGGGCCTGCTCGACGGCGTACCCACGCATTTGCCGGCGCTGATGCAGGCGCAGAAGGTGTCGCGCAAGGCAGCGGCCGTGGGCTTTGAGTGGGAGACGGTCCAGGACGTGTGGAGCGAGGTCGCCGAGGAGCGTGCCGAGTTTGATGCCGAGGAGCCCGGCTCGCCCGAGCGCGAGATGGAGTTTGGCGACCTGCTCTTTGCCCTGGTCAACGTCGCGCGCAAGGAGGGGATCGACGCCGAGAGCGCCCTGCGCGCCAGCACGGCAAAGTTCCGCCGCCGCTGGGCCGCGATGGAGCAGATGGCCGCCGGCGCCCATGTGGATCTTGCCGAGCTTTCGACCCACGGCCTCAACGACCTGTGGGATGCCGCCAAGGCCGAGGAGTAAGACTGCGGGAACGACGGGCTGACACGCCCCATCGTTCCCGCTAATTTTTTCGAAAAATAATTGTATCCCTAGGCTAACTTAGGGCATAATGCAAAAAGTGCGACATGGCTAACTTACGGAGGCACACCGATGGTGCACGGTCGGCCAGTCGCTTGCATCAACTACGTTTCCAAGTGAGAGGGAGACAACATGAGTGATATTTTGGATGTCTACGGTCGCGAGGTGCTCGACAGCCGCGGCAACCCCACTGTTGAGGTCGAGGTCGTGCTCGAGGACGGTAGCTTTGGCCGCGCGATGGTTCCTTCGGGCGCTTCGACCGGCGCCTTTGAGGCATGCGAGCTGCGCGACGGCGACAAGGGTCGCTACCTGGGCAAGGGCGTCTCGCAGGCCGTCGAGCACGTCAACAACGAGTGCGCCAACGCCGTCGTGGGCCTCGACGCCTTCGATCAGCGCGCCGTCGATGCCGCGCTAATCGCCGCCGACGGTACCCCCAACAAAACCAAGCTCGGCGCCAACGCCATCCTGGGCGTGTCGCTGGCCGTTGCCCGCGCCGCAGCCGAGTCGGCGGGCCTGTCGCTGTACCAGTACCTGGGCGGCGTCAACGCTCATCTGCTGCCCACGCCCATGATGAACATCCTCAACGGCGGCGTGCATGCCGACAACAACGTTGACTTCCAGGAGTTCATGATTATGCCGGTGGGCGCCCCGAGCTTTGCCGAGGGCCTGCGTTGGTGCGCCGAGGTCTACCACACCCTCAAGGGCGTGCTGCACGAGGCCGGCCTGGGCGGCGGCGTGGGCGACGAGGGCGGTTTTGCGCCCAACCTCAAAACCAATGCCGAGCCGTTCGAGTACATCACCAAGGCCGTGGAGAAGGCTGGCTTTAAGCCCGGCGTCGACTTCATGTACGCCATGGATCCGGCGTCCACCGAGTTCTACAACGTCGAGACCGGTATGTACGAGCTCAAGGGCGAGGGCGTAGAGTACACGAGCGCCCAGATGGTCGATTACTGGGAGAAGCTCGTCGACACCTATCCCATCATCTCCATCGAGGACGGCATGGCCGAGGAGGATTGGGACGGCTGGGTCGAGCTCACCCGCCGCATTGGCAATAAGGTGCAGCTCGTAGGCGACGACCTGTTCGTCACCAACACCGAGCGCCTTAAGAAGGGCATCGAGCTGGGCGCCGCTAATGCGATCCTGGTCAAGGTCAACCAGATCGGCACGCTCACCGAGTCGCTCGAGGCTATCGAGACTGCCAAGGAGTCCGGCTACGCTTGCATCGTGAGCCATCGTTCCGGCGAGACCGAGGACTCCACCATCGCTGACCTGGTCGTGGGTGTTAACGCCGGCCAGATCAAGTCGGGCGCCCCGTGCCGCAGCGACCGTATTGCCAAGTACAACCAGCTCATCCGCATCGAGGACGAGCTCGAGGGTAGCGCGCGCTACGCCGGCAAGTCTGCGTTCTACAACATTCGCTAGGCAGCGGCGTGTGCGGGGACGGGTCTGACTCGGTTCCGCCCCGCCTTGGCTGGATGCCGCAAAGCGCTAAGGGCGCTGGGCCATACGGCTCAGCGCCTTTTTTATGTCGAGCAAAGGCTGGCGAAAGCGGTGCGGGCGCTCGTGCTATAACTAAAAGACTTAGCGCAAACAAACCTCAACCGCACAAGGCGCACATGGATCAGATTTACGACAACAGGTATTATTCCGCCGGTTCGCGCGAGCCGTCGCCTCGCCGCGCGGGTACCGTGCAGCTCGGCGGGTCCGATTGCGCCGGTGCCGATCGCCGCGCACAGCGTCCGGCAAGTGCCTCATACCCCCGCGCTCAAATGAATACGTCGACGGACCGCTCGTCACGTTCGGCGCGCCCGACGCATGCTTCGCGTACGCAGCACCCCTCGGCTCAAACACACGAAAAGTCGACCAGACCCTCGAACCGTCTTTCGGGCTCGGACTTCATGCACTACGCCAACGACAACGCGGTGGTCAAGGCGATCTATGACTTTACGCATGGCTCTCTGCGTCCGTTGTTTATCGGTATCGTGGTGGCGCTGGTGCTCGTGAGCCTGTATTTTCCCGTGCGCGATCTGTACGTGGCAAAGCGTTCGAGCGATATCTTGGCCAAGCAGGTCGAGATTCGCGAGCAATATAACGACGAGCTGCAAAAAAGCGTCGACAAGCTGCTCTCGGAGGAGGGTATCAAGGACGCGGCGTCCGAGGACCTGGGCCTGGTGATGCCCGGCGAGAAGAAGATTGACGTGCTGGGCTTGGACGACGATTCGGACTCGTCGTCGAGCAAAAAGTCCTCAAACGCCAAGAAGGCCAGCGAAGTGGCCAAGGAAATCGAAGAAGTCGGCAAGGACGCGCCGTGGTACATCCAGGCGCTCGACATGCTGTTTGGGTTTAACGGCGTCGAGGGTCAGACGGTCGTGTCCAACGGCGAATAGGCGAGTAGCGCCCGGAGGGGAGCCCGCAATGGCAAATTGCAAACGATATAAGGTGGCGGCGATTGATCTGGGAACGGTGTCGTCGCGACTGGTGTTGGCGCAGGTCGAGGCTGGGGCGATTGTGGAATCGTCCAAGCACACCGAGATTACCGACCTGGGCGAGGGCGTCGACGCGACGGGTCGCTTTTGCGAGGCGGCTGTGGAGCGCGTGCTCGCCGCGTGCCGTATGTTCGTGGCTGAGGCGCGCGACTTTGGGGGCGCGTGCATCTGCACCACGTGCACGAGTGCCGCGCGCGATGCGTCTAACGCCGCGTTGCTGTTGGACGGCCTGCGCGAGCTGGGGCTCGAACCGCAGGTGATTCCGGGCGAGGTCGAGGCGCGCCTGACGTTTTTTGGTGTTGCGCACGACTTTGCCGGCGAGCGCATCATCGTCACCGATTCGGGCGGCGGTTCCACGGAGCTCGCGACGGGCGTGTACGCACCGGAGCGCGGGGTTTTCGCGTTGGAGGGCACGCGCTCGCTGGACATTGGCTGCCGTCGCGTGACGGAGCGCTTCTTCTCGGCCCTGCCGCCTGCGGACGGCGAACTCGCTGCCGCCGCCGACTGGGCGGGCGAGCAGTTCGCTGCCTATTTTGGGAGCCTGCCCAGCGACTTTGAGCGCGCCGAGCGCCTGGTCGCGGTGGGCGGCACCGTTACCACGCTCGTGGCGCTGGTCCACGAGCTGGAACCGTACGACTCGAGCTTTGTGCACTTGCGCGAGCTTTCGATGGAACAGATTTCGGCTGCTATCGAGCGCATGTCCACGCTGGACGTGGAGGGCATCGCCGCGCTGCCGGGTGTGCAACCCAAGCGCGCGGGCGTGATTTTGGCCGGTGCTGTGGTGATTCGTGAGCTCATGCGCGCTGGCGGCTACAAGACGCTTACCGTAAGCGAGAACAGCCTACTCGCCGGCATGGCCGCCACCATCAACGAAGTCCTCGACGGCGAAGCCCCCACCATCACCTGGACCCCAAACCTCAGCACCCTCAAATAAGTTGCGGTGAAATACGGATTGAAATCGTCCTTTCAAGGCCCAAGCAGTCCCTATTCCACCGCAACTCAACAGCCGGCACCTGGGGACGTTCCTTTCCTGCCGGCAGCTTGGGACAGTCCTTGGGTTGATATGGGCAGTCAAAAAAGTTCCGTTCCAAATTATCTGCTCTGCAGTTGACGGCGTTCAAAAGAAACGAGCCCGCATCCCAAAGGGATACGAGCCCGTAAGCAATACATGGTAGGGGCGGTGGGACTCGAACCCACAATCCTTGCGGCGAGAGATTTTAAGTCTCCTGCGTATGCCAATTCCGCCACGCCCCCGTGAGACTAGAAGTCTAGCACAAGCCGTCCGTTACGCGTTGACGGCCATCGAGTGTTGGCCCGACTTCTCGAGGAACTCTTGGAACTTGGCCTCGTCGCCCTTGTTTTGGTACTGCAGCGCCAGCAGATACTCCAGACGGCAGCGCTTGACCGGGTCGTCGCCGGCCTCCTTGAGCATGCGCTCCAGCTCGGGAATGTCGTTGTGGCGCTTGAGGATCATCGTGTCGTACATCAGTTGGCATTCGTGTGCGACCGCCTCGGCCTGACCGCCCTCAAAGCCCTTGATCTCGTGCAGCAACTCCTTGGACTTTTTGCGGTCCTCCTGGCCAACGTAGTAGTTAAAGCCCTTGATCACCAGGTCGACGCGCTGCATCTTGGGCAGGTTGAGTCCCAGCAGCAGGTCGAACATCTCGCTGGCGCGCTCGTGGTCCTCGCGCAGCAGATAGGAGTTCAGACGCAGGTAGTCGCGGTTGTAGCGCGGGTACAGCATGCTGGTGAGTTTGCCGTCGAGCAAACGATCGAACTCGTCCCACTGCTTGGCAGCCATAAGCTGCTGCAGACGCTTGAACGTGGTGCGTTTTTTGACGCTAAAGAACACCGACACGCCGATGCAGATGATAACGACGGCGGTCCAGAGTGTGCGGGAATCGGGCATGTTAGGGTCCTTAGTCGCTCGTAAAGCGAGCGGTATGACAACACGTACTAGATGTATTATACGCAGCGCACAAGCAAACTGGCATAAAAGCTCATCGAGGCTGAGTGCCATCGCTCGCTGCGGTACACTTACCTAAAGTAAACCATGAAGGGAGACACTACCTATGAAGAAGATCGTTTTGGCTTGCGGTGCTGGCGCTGCTACTTCCACGCTTGTTGCCCAGAAGGTCGCCACCCTGCTCGACGCCAACGGTTACGCCGACAAGTACGAGATCGTGCAGTGCGCCATCTCCGAGGCCAAGGACTACTGCGATGAGGGTGCCGATCTGCTGATCGCCACCACCGTTGCCCCCGAGGGCCTCACCTGCCCGTACGTGAGTGGCGTGCCCTTCATGACCGGCATGAACCGCGTCGCTGCCGAGAAAGCCGTTCTCGACGTTATGGCTCAGTAGGCGCTGCCTGTATGAGTGAGCAGAACGCCAACCCGGTAGAGCTCTTTGGCATGCGCGTCGCCCACGTGGGCATCAACGCCACCGACCCGGCCGATGCCCTGGAGATCGCGGAGCTGTTCTCGACGATGATGGGCCTGCCCGTTATTGAGACCCCGGTTTCGTACTTTAACGATTCGCTGATCGAGGTCATGAAGCAGAACGGTCGTGGCACCAAGGGCCACATCGGCTTTGCCGTCAACGACATCGATGCGGCCGAGAAGTGGTTTGCCGAGCGCGGGCTCGAGGTCAACGAGGAGTCGCGCGTGCTGCTGCCCGACGGCGGCACCAAGCTCGTGTACTTTAAGCGCGAGTTCGCCGGCTTCGCCGTGCACCTGTGCCGCGAGTAGCACACAAGCTGCTATAGCTAGCAAAAAGGGATAGGGCCGCATGGCCTTATCCCTTTTTTATGCCGAGGGGTTTTCTATCGTGGCAGGCGAATCGTAAAGCGGCTGCCGACGCCCTCGACTGAGGTCACACCGATGACGCCGCCGTGGCTGTCGACGATCCACTTGGCGATGGCGAGCCCCAGACCCGAGCCCTGCGCGCCGGCATCGCGTGCGTTGTCGGCGCGATAGAACCGCTCAAACGCGTGAGCTGCGGATTCCTGGTTCATGCCGATGCCCTCGTCCTCAACACTTATGTCGATCGTGCCCGTGCCCGCATCCGGCGTTACACCAAACGTGATGGTTGTGCCCGCATCCGAATACTTGGCGGCATTTTGCACGATTACGCGCAGCGCCTGTTTCACGAGCGCCACGTCGACCGGCGCGTTGCAGCGCGGGTTGCCGACAAGCGCGGCATCGTACGCCAAGCGGTACGTATGCCCGGCATCGATCATCTGCGATTCCTCGCACACCTCGCCGACCAGTGCGGCCAGATTGGTATCCACGCGCCGCAGCACGGTGCGGCCGGCATCGCCGCGCGCCAAGAACAGCAGCTGCTCAACGAGCTCCTGCATGTGCTCGCTTTCGGCCTTGAGCGAGGCGATGGATTCCGCCAACACGTCCGGGTCGTTTTTGCCCCAGCGGTCGAGCATGTTCACGTAGCCCTGGATCACCGCGATGGGCGTGCGCAGCTCGTGGCTTGCGTCGTTGACAAAGCGCATCTGCTGCAGCTTGGCCTCTTGCATTTGGCGCAGCAGGCGGTTGAGTGCGACCTCGATACTCGCCAGGTCGGCATCGCCGGTGGTGACGCTCGGTGAATCGACGCTTGCACGCTCGATGGCCTGCTCCAGCGTTTCCATCTTGCCGCCGGCGAGCTGCATGCGGCCGAGCTCGTCCACGCGCAGTGCCAAGTCATTGAGCGGCGCCATGGTGCGGCGCACGCGGCGGGCGCCGCCGAGCATGTTAAGCACGCTGATGACCTGCCCGCCCGCAACGACAACATAGAGGGGCCACAGCGCGACGAGGTCTTGCGCGAGGGGGAAGGTCTTGATGGTGTGCGCGAGTTCGACGGTATAGGTGAGCGTGGCCAGGTTCCAGTCGCGCGCGGGCGCGAGCGACATGCCGTGAATAGTGGCGCTGGGGATCCAGCCTGCGGTAAACGCGCCGTCGGCCAGCGTCTGGTTGTATCCGTAGACGAGGATCGCCGCCGCAACAAGCAGCAGCAAGAGGTCCAGCCAAACGTAGCTCATCAGGCGTCGCCACATGTAGCTCCAGTTGATGGCGCGGGCGATGGAGGTGACGCGCTTGGTCTCGGCGTTACGCGCGACAGACATAGCCCACCCCGCGCACGGTCTGGATGATGCGGGCGCCGCCGGCGTCCTCGATCTTGGCGCGCAGGTGCGCGATGTGCACGTCGACGTTGTTGGTGTCGCCTACGTATTCGTAGCCGAGTGCCTCGTGCGCGATGCGCTCGCGCGTGAGCACAGTGCCGGCGTGCGCCATAAGCAGGGCGAGGACGTCGAACTCGCGGGCAGTCAGCACGATGGGCGACCCGCTGACTGTGACCTCGCGGCGGTTCGGGTCGAGTGCGACCGAGCCCACGGTGAGCGCGGCGGGGGAGGGCGCGGCGGAAGCCTGGGTCGAGTCGCCGACCGGGGGCATCGCAGCGGCTCCGGCGCCCGCGCCGCCTGCCGTGCCCGCCCCAGTACCGGCGCCGCCAACGCCCGAAGCCGCTCGCACGGCTTCCGAGCGCTTCAGTGCCACGCGGATCCGTGCGAACAGCTCCTCAATCGCAAACGGCTTGGTCAGGTAATCATCGGCGCCGGCATCGAGCCCGGCCACCTTGTCCATCACGGCATCGCGCGCGGTGACCATGATCACCGGCACATCCTTGTGCTTGCGGACACGCCGCAAGACCTCCATGCCGTTGAGCTGCGGCAACAGCACGTCGAGCAGAATCAGATCGTAGTCGCGCTCCAGCGCCAGGTCCACGGCAGTGCGGCCATCGGCGGCGTGTTCCACCTGGTAGCCCTCGTGCTCCAGCTCGAGCGTCACAAAACGGGCGATTTTCTCCTCGTCCTCTACGATCAGGATCCGTGCCATGCGTGCCCCCGTCCGCGATTACTTGTCGTCGTTGAGATTTTGCTTGATGTCGTCTGCGGCGTTAGCAGCGCTATCCATAAGGTTGTTGATGCTGCCGGGCACGTCGCCGTCGCTGTCGATGCGGTAGCGCATGCCAAAGAACAGGCCAATCAGCATCAGCCATATCGTGGCGCCCCAGGCAAACAGCGCGACGATGGGGATCAGGATGGGGATGTTGAGGATGATGGCATCGCGGCGCGTGGCGATAAACTTGGTGTCCAGACTCAGGCGGAAGAGCTTTTTGAGGTACTCCCACACGCTGTCCATCTTCTTGGAGAAGTCGGTCTTTTCGCTCGACTTTTCGTAGGCTGCCTGCGCGGCGACCATCTCGGCAGAGGGCTCATCGACTGGCGCGGACTCGGTGGCGGCATGCGCCGACGTGGTCTGGGTCTTGCCCTGCGACTCGAGCCAAATGATGGCATCCAGGACGTTGCCGTCGGCGGCATCGAGCGCCGCCTTGGCATCGGTGTAGCTCACGTTGCACTTGGTGCGGATGGTTTCAACTTTTTCGAGGTCGTCCATGACCTGTCCTTTCGTTCGATGGGCGCGACGCCGGGCAATTTGCTCGGGCGCGAGCGTTGCGTTCGGCGGCCTGCGTTGCGCGGTGCCGCCCCGCCCTTGGTCGAACTCTATAGTGCAGGTTATAGATTAAGCGATTCTTGAGCCAAGATTAATGTTGGATGAGTTTTTGGGTGGCGGTGGGGAAGGGAGAGGTGTCTTTTTGGATAGCTAGCAGCGAGGTCTAATGCTTTTCCCGAGAAGTGAACGAGCTAAAACGGACCCCGAAGCATCGACACTTTAGGAGCGCCGTTTCCTGCGGTTTCGGCGCTGAAATCCTGCGATTTTGCCGCCGAAAAATGCGAATGTTTCAGGGGTTCAAAAACAGCCGTTCACTTCTCGGGAAAAAGTATTAGACCTCGATAGCGGGGGATGTGATGCCGGTGCAAAACGGCGTCAAAGGTTGGTCGAGCAGGCGGTTTCTCCATTGATGTCCGCACGACATGTGACACTTAACCTGCCGCCTTGCTCTGTCGTGGCGGTGTGAATCAAAGCAACGACCCTCTAAGGAGTTCGATATCGATGAGTGATAACACCAAGCATCTCGCAAAGAAGTACGTCAAGGACACGGGGCCGTGCCTTGTGCTGTGCGTAGCTGTCGCAGCGGTCGCGCTGCTGGCTGTTCTGGGACCGTTTGATGTGCTCCGAAGTGCCAGTTCTCTGCACGTTTGCATGGCTCTTGCCGGCGCCATGATGACCGGCGGCCTGCTAGATCTGGTTTTTTGGGTGCTCGACCCGTTTGGATGGAAGAACGAGGGGTAGGTCCTAAAGGATGGAAGGGCTGGAACGGTTGGCTTAGTGATCGTGCTGAATGTGGGCTAGCGACTTACAGGGAAGTGGTAATCCGATGACGGTCTATGTGACGGGCGATATTCACGGCGGCCTCGACATGCAAAAGCTGCGCGATTGGGAACTTGGGGAAAGCCTGACGAGCGACGACTATCTCATCATTGCCGGCGACTTTGGCTTTCCGTGGGATTTCTCCGCCGAGGAATGTGACGACATCGCTTGGCTGGAGTCGCGCCCCTATACCGTGCTGTTCGTCGACGGCAACCACGAACGTTTCGACCACTGGGCAGAGCGCCCCATGGAGTTGTGGCACGGTGGGCTGACGCAGCGTTTGTCGGACACCTCGCCCATACGGCGCCTGACGCGCGGCGAGGTTTTTGAGCTCGACGGCTCAACGGTCTTTACCATGGGCGGCGCCACGAGCGTGGACAAGGAATACCGCATTCCGTATTCCAGCTGGTGGCCGCAGGAGCTGCCGGACGAGCGCAACTTTGAGGAGGCGCGGACAAAGCTCGACAGCGTGGGCTGGAAGGTCGACTACGTGATCACCCACACCTGCTCTACGCGCATGCTTTCGCCCACGCTTTATCCGGCGCCCGGCTGGAATTTCCCCGCCGTTGATCGGCTTACGGCGTTTTTCGATGAGCTGGAAGATCGCTTGGACTACAAGCGCTGGCACTACGGGCATTTTCATCGTGATGCCAACCCGGCCGAGCGCCATACCGTGCTCTACGACTGCATCGTTCGCCTGGGCGACGAACTCCAGTCCTGGGATGTTGCGTAGAGGCGGGATGGCTGGCTACTCGACCGTTACAGTGATGTTCTCCCGATGCGCGCGGATAACATCCCAGCTAAAGTGCTCGACCAGCTGCTCGGCAGAGCTCGGCGTGGTGTCCGGCGCGATGCCCGTTTGCCCGGCGAGCCAGCCCAGCAGCGTTTCGGGCGTGCCAAAGCGGGCGCGGAGTTCGCCCAGGTCAAGATCGCGGTCTCGTTTGGAAAGGCGGCGGCCGTCCGGTGCCATGAGCAGCGGAATATGTGCGTAGTGCGGCGTGGGCAGTCCCAACAGGTGCTGCAGATAGATCTGGCGCGGCGTGGACCCCAGCAGGTCGCATCCGCGCACGACCTCGGTGACGCCCATGGCAGCGTCGTCGACCACCACGGCTAGCTGATAGGCAAACACGCCGTCGCTGCGGCGCACCAAAAAGTCGCCGCACTCGGTGGCGAGCGCCTCGCATTGGGCCCCGTACGTGCGGTCCACAAATTCGATCACGTCGTCTGCGAGGTCGTCGACGGTGGGCACGCACAGACGTGTGGCCGGGGCGCGTAGGGCGCTGCGGCGGGCCACCTCCTCGGCCGAAAGACTTCGGCAGGCGCCACGGTAGATGGGCGTGCCGTCGCACGCGTGCGGTGCACTCGCGGCGTGGAGCTCGGCGCGTGTGCAAAAGCAGGGATAGGTGAGGCCGGCGTCTTTCAGCCGGCGCAAGGCGCTCTCGTACAGGTCTAGGCGGTCGTGCTGGTAGTAGGGGCCTTCGTCCCACTCCAGCCCCAGCCAGGCCAGGTCGTCAATCAATTGGGCGGCAAGTTCGGGGCGCTTGCAGCGATCGTCCAGGTCCTCAATGCGTAACACGATGCTGCCGCCCTGGCCGCGGGCCGAAAGCCACGCGCACAGGCAGCTGAACACGTTGCCCAGGTGCATGCGGCCCGAGGGCGACGGGGCAAAGCGCCCCACGACGGGGGTGGGGGCGGCCGGCGTCGTTGGCGCGTCGGCGGCGGGTGTTGCTATGTTGCGTGCGTTGATGTCCATGCGGACGAGTATAGCGCGGGGCGCGGTGGGGGAGACGCTGCCGTGGCCTGCAAGTTGCTGAGGCCGCGCGTTGCGCGTGCCGGACCACCGGCTCGGCGCCTTAATCGCCGTCAATCAATCTAGCCCTCAAACGACAGAAACCCCGGCAGCTCTTCGCAACTGCCGGGGTTTCCGCGGAAAAGGGGGACATGATCCTCGAGCGGACGGCAAAGGGGCAAACCGTTTTCGCTCAACTGCTTTATGCCCCTCAACTGGCGGCTCAATCAGCGCATGCCGCGCCCACACAAAGCCGCTACACCTGTGATGGAGCTATGAAGTGGTATCTATTGCCGGAGCGGGCTATGCCAAGGAGTGTCCCAGATTGTCGGCAGATAAGGAACGTCCCCAGGTGCCGGCGGCGGGCGTGACTTTCGTCCCGTTTTGACGCTCCGCTGACCTAGATGTTCGTCACATGAACCCGCAAACGTGGGACAATGACGCTACTGGTACCACAGACAAAGGATGTGCCTATGAACGCCCCCGTTGCCCAGCCCTGTCGGCAGCGCCGCCTGTTTGCGCGGTTCGCTTCCGTCTGCGCACTCGTCGCGCTTGCGTTGTTGCTGCTGCCCGCCGCCGCCCATGCCGACGGCTACTCCATGAGCCAAACCTATATCGGCGCCACGGTCGAGGCCGATGGCTCGCTGACCGTTGTCGAGGGACGTCAGTTCGATTTTGACGACGACATCAACGGCGTGTATTGGGATATCAATACAGGCTCCAACCAGCAAGGCGGTTCGGTAAGCGTCGATGTGCTGAGCGTCGAGGAAGACGACACCGCGTTTAACAAGGTCGACAGCGCAAACAAGGGCGACGACGGTGTTTACACGGTGGAGCAATCCGGCGACGGCGTAAGGATCAAGGTGTTTAGCCCCCACGAGAGCGGCGACAGCGCGATCTTTTACGTGAGCTATACCATGGTCGGCGCAGTCATGAACTGGTCCGATACCGCCGAGCTCTACTGGAAGTTTGTCGGCGACGGCTGGTCGGCGGACTCCGATGACGTCGAGATGGAACTCTACTTCGCAAACGCCGCTGCCGGGACGGCGGCCGTCAAGGGCGATAACTTCCGCGCATGGGGCCACGGTCCGCTCACGGGCGACGTGTCGCTCGACGAGAGCGAGCCCATGGCCACCTATACCATTCCCTGCGTGCATGAGGGCGAATTCGCCGAGGCACGCATCGCCTTCCCCAGCGACTGGGTGCCGCAGCTTGCCGTCTCGGGCGAAAAGCGCATGTCGACGATTCTGAGCGAAGAGAAGGAATGGGCCGACGAGGCCAACGCTCGCCGTGAGCACGCGCGTGCGGTTGCCGGCGCGATTGCCGTGGTGTGTGTTGTCGTGGCGGTTGCCTATACCGGTGTGATCGTGATGCTTAAGCTGCGCAGGCCCAAGCCCAAGCCGCTCTTCCAGGACGAGTACTTCCGCGATGTGCCCTCGGCCGACCATCCCGCGGTGCTTGCAGCTCTCATGAGCTGGAACGACGTGCCCGATCAGGCATATATCGCCACGCTTATGAAGCTCACCGACGACCGCGTGATCAAGCTGGAAGAAGCGACCGAGACCAAGAAGAAGGGTCTGCTCCGTCGCGAAAAAGAGGAGCAGACGTATCGCATCACAGTGACCGACGAGGCCTGGAAGGCTGCCAAGAAGGACGGCATCGATCGCGATGTGCTCAAGGTCTTCTTCGCCGGCGTTAAGCCCGATAAAGACGGCGTCCGTTCACGCACGTTTAGCGAGCTGGAGGAGTACGCTAGCGAGCGCACCACATCTGTTGGCGACAAGCTCGAGGACTATCAAAGCACGGTTAAGGGCAAGCTGGAGACGCGCGAGCTTATCGCCTCGGACGGCACCATCGCCCTGGTTGCCGGCTTGGTTCTCGGCATCATCATCGTCTTTGGCATTCTGGGCTCTCTGATCTATACCGACTTTGTGGATGCCAATGTCGGCGCCGCTATGATCTCGATCCCCGTCACGATCGTGGGCTTTGTTCTGAGCTGCACCTTCCGTCGCTACACGCCGGAGGGCGCCGAGGTGGCGGCTCGCTGCAAGGCGCTCAAGCATTGGCTCGAGGACTTTACGCGCCTGAAGGAGGCCATTCCCAGCGACCTGATCTTGTGGAACAAACTGCTGGTGATGGGCGTTGCTCTGGGCGTTTCGAAAGAAGTGCTGCGACAGCTGGCCGAGGCCGTGCCTGCGGACCTGCGCAACAGCGACGATTTCTACGACAACTACCCCTGCTACTGGTGGTATTACCATCACTACGGCAACGAGTCTCCGCTCGATTCGTTCAACGATGTGTATCATGAGACCATCCGCGAGCTGGCTTCGAGTTCCGATAGCTCGAGCGACGGCAGCGGCGGCGGCTTTTCCGGTGGCGGCGGTGGCGGCGTCGGCGGAGGAGGCGGCGGAACGTTCTAGCGAGCGCTTGCTTTGGGGTGGATCTTTCTGGGCGGTTGCCAGGGAAGATTCATCCCATTTTTGTGCATCGAAACGGGTCAAACGGGACCTCGGACAAAATCTCGGACCCAATCTGGGTCCAGGAGGGAGTCCGATGTACACGAAAGAGGAGCGCGAGGGGATTCTCTGGGAGTTCCACCGGAGCGGCCTGTCCGCCCCCGCCGCCTGCAGGCGCCTGCCGCTTTTCCCGAACAAGGACAACCTGTATGCTTGGCTCAAGCTGGAGGAGGCGGGCGAGCTGACCGCCCGCGAGATGCCCGACCGGGCGGAGCGGATGCACTGCTCGCACGGCGAGGGCAGCCCCGCGCTCGCCGCGAGGCGCGCGGGCGCCGAGCCCGCCTCCCCACGGGGGCGTCGAGCCGAAGGGGGCGCGGGCAGGATGAAGGGGACGGGGCGCGGAGGGGCCGGCGGCGAGCCGCCCGAGCAGACCGACTGGCGGGACTGGGGCCTGGAGGGGCTCCCCGACGACCCCGCCGAGCGCGCCCGCGAGGCCGAGGTCAGGCTCGCCGAGGCGCTGGCGGTGTTGGACGTCCTAAAAGCACCAGGCCCTGGCTCTTTGACGAACGAGGAGAAGCACAGGGCGGGAGAGGCGGCGAGGCGGCTCTCGCCGGCGGTGAGGCTCTCGGACGTGACCAGGACCCTGTCGATCCCGAAGAGCACCTATCTTGACCAGGCGTCCAGGATCTCGAGGCCCGACCCCAAGGCCGCGCTCAGGGAGCGCGTGCGCGCGTCGTTCGAGGCGAGCGGCGGGGCCTACGGGCCCGAGTCCGTGACGGCCGACCTCAGGAGGGGGCCCGGCGAGCCCGTCTCGTGGCGCGCGCTCGCGCCCGGGGACGCCGAGACCCCCGTCGTCGCGTCCGAGAAGGTCGTGCGCCGGATCATGCGCGAGGAGGGCCTGGTCGCCCGCAAGGCGGCGCAGATGCGCAGGAGGGCGAGGTACCGCAGCTACCGGGGCGAGCTCGCGGAGCGCCCGGCCAACGTCCCGCTGCGCGGGGACGGGACGCACGACTTCCACGCGGACGCGCCCGGCCTGCTCGTGGTCACCGACGTCACCGAGTTCAGGCTCGACGGGTACAGGGCGTACCTGTCGCCGGCGATCGACTGCTTCGACGGGTGGCCGATCTGCTGGAGGGTCTCGGTCCACGCCGACTCGGACCTGATGGTCGGCATGCTCAGGGACCTGGTGGGGATAGTCGGCCCGACGGAGGACCGGCCGCTCACGGTGCACACCGACGGCGGCGCCGTCTACATGGGGCGCGAGTGGCGCGAGGCGTGCGGCCCCGGGGTCAGGCGCTCCATGTCGAGGAGGGCGCGGAGTCCCGACAACGCGCGCGCCGAGGGCTTCTTCGGCACGCTCAAGTGCGACTTCTTCGAGGGCAGGGACTGGACCGGGGTGCCGTTCGGCGAGTTCTCCCGGCTGCTCGGCGAATACATCGAGTGGTACAGGGACGGCAAGCTCAAGAAGGACCTAGGATGGAAGACCATTAGGGAGTATCGCGAGGAAAGGGGCCATGCGGCATAGCGCCGAGGCATGGTCCGGAAAAACGTCCGAGGTCCCAACTTTCCGCTGCGGATCTTCGCGCAAGGGGCAGTGGACAAAAAATGCCAAATATGAGTACTGTTGCTGCGTTGGTCACATATGTTTGCACATAATAATGGGCTCCTAATGAGAGTACTTCTCGTTAGGAGCCCATTTTATTGAACATTTGAGGAGCTACGTCAGCTCGTGCAGCTGGTCGTCATGCCTACAAACATCAAAAATGCCCCAAGTTGCTGCTACTAAAAAGGTAGCAGTACTCATATTTGATGTTTTTTGACCACGGCTATCTACAAACCCCCTAGGCCACTCATTGGGGACAGACTTAAATGACTGGGTGTGGCTGCCTGGGCTAGGCTGTTAGGTCGAGTTCGTAGAGGAAGCTTTCGCGCGGCATGTCGTGACGACGCTCTTCGCGGTTGGCGCGGTGCGTGGCCGTGCGCTTAAAGCCGTGCAGCTCGTAGAACTTCCACGAGCAGTTAGAGTCGGTGTACAAGTGCGCCCTTGTCGCCCCGCGCGAGGACAGGTACGAGACCGCGGCATCGAGCAAAACCGAGCCAACGCCCAGGCCATGGACATCGGGATCGACGGCGAGCAGCGTGACTTCGTTGTCGTGCGGCAACGGGCTGCTCTCGAGCAGGCGGTTGTTGGTTCGGATGGTTGTACGCACAAACGAGAGATACTCGGCGCAGGCATCAGGCTCCAGTTCACGCATCTGCGATAGCAGCGCGCGTTCGGTATCCATCCAATGTTCCTTAACGGTGGCGCCGGAGCTCTGTCCCGCACGCGCGAGCGAAATGCCACGCGCCTGACCGTCGATTACGGCAACCTGCGAAAACGTCGATGACGAAAGGCAATAGGCGAGGTCGCACGCGGCCTCAAGGCGGTTGTACTCATCGTTATCCGAATTGTTATGCCAAAGCTGTTGCAGGATCAGCGCGATGGCGTCGAAGTCTTCGGTATCAAACGGTCGGTAGAGAACCCGCGAGACCATGGTGCCTCTTTCTTTTGCGGATGCATATCGAGCACAGTTCTACCACGCTATTGGCATCTAATTATGGTGCCCCTGTGTTCCATGAACTCACCGTGCCCGGTGCCGTGCCCATCCCCTCCGCTCGCAAGCTTTTTCTGCACAGCCGTGCGTTGCGGGGTGCATCGATGCGCTCGATGCGCTACATTGAATCAGTATTTTCAATGCCGCTGCGCGAGCGCTGCAGATCGACGTATCACCGACTCACAGAGCACGGCGGCGTACCAGACAGGAGGACTGCATGGGATCTGATGTGAAGATCGCACGCGCGTTGATCTCGGTTACCGATAAGACGGGTGTCGTCGATTTCGCACGGACGCTGGTTGACGACTTTGGCGTCGAGATCATCTCTACGGGCGGCACGGCTCGTGCCATCGAGGACGCGGGCGTTCCCGTAACCCCCATCGAGGAGTTTACGGGCTATCCCGAGATGATGGACGGCCGCGTCAAGACGCTGCATCCCAAGGTTCACGGCGCGCTGCTTGCCCGTCGCGATTCCGAGCAGCACATGCAGGAAGCCGCTCAGCACGGCATTAAGCTGATCGACCTGGTCGTCGTCAACCTGTACGAGTTCGAGAAGACCGTTGCCAACCCCGAGGTCACCTTTGCGGATGCCATCGAGCACATCGACATCGGCGGCCCCTCCATGTTGCGCTCTGCCGCCAAGAACGCCGCGAGCGTTACCGTCATCTCCGACCCGGCCGACTACGACGCCGTCCTGGCCGAGATGCACGAGACCGGCGGCTGCACCACGCTTGCCACCCGTCGTCGCCTGCAGGTGAAGGTTTACCAGACCACCGCCGCCTACGACACGGCTATCTCCCGTTGGCTTGCCGCTCAGGCAAGCGACGTGGCGGACACCTCCGCTAAGCTCGAGATCTCGCTGGAGAAGGTCGATGACCTTCGCTATGGTGAGAACCCGCAGCAGAAGGCCACGGTTTATCGCTTTGCCGAGGGCTGCGAGAACACCGCGAGCTCGCAGTTCCCGCTCGTGGGCTCCGAGCAGATCCAGGGCAAGCCGCTCAGCTACAACAACTATCTGGACGCCGATGCCGCTTGGAACCTGGTCCGCGAGTTCGACGAGCCGGCCTGCGTGATCCTCAAGCATCAGAACCCCTGCGGCTCCGCCGTTGCCGAGGACATCACGGCTGCCTACGACCGCGCCTTCGCCTGCGATCCCAAGAGCGCCTTCGGTGGCATCATCGCCTGCAACCGCGAGGTTCCCTATGAGCTGGTTGAGCACTTCGCCGACCAGAACAAGCAGTTCGTCGAGGTCATCATCGCTCCGAGCTATACCGACGAGGCGCTCGAGCGCATGGCCAAGCGCCCCAACCTGCGCGTGCTGGCTACCGGTGGCGTGGACCACGGCGCTCAGGTGGAGCTGCGCTCCATTGACGGCGGCATGCTGGTGCAGGAGGTCGACCACGTGACCGAGGACCCCGCGACCTTTACGTTCCCCACCGACCGCAAGCCCACCGACGCCGAGATGGCCGAGCTTGAGTTTGCCTGGAAGGTCTGCAAGGGCGTTAAGTCCAACGCCATCCTGGTCTCCAAGGGCAAGGCCGGCATTGGCATGGGCCCGGGCCAGCCCAACCGCGTGGATTCCGCGCTGCTGGCCTGCGAGCGTGCCGAGGACTTCTGCGAGCGCGAGGGCGTGGAGAAGGGCGGCTTTGCCTGCGCAAGCGACGCGTTCTTCCCGTTCCGCGACAACGTGGACGTACTTGCCGCGCACGGTGTGACCTGCATCATCCAACCCGGCGGCTCCAAGCGCGACGACGAGAGCATCCAGGCCTGCAACGAGCATGGCATCGCGATGGTGTTTACGGGCGCCCGCCACTTCCGCCACTAAGTAGGGAGGTGGCGCTGCGGCTTGCCCAGCCACCGCACCTTGCCGTTCATTCGTCGCTCGCGTACCCAAGTACGCGTCGCTCCTCTTTCACGGCAATCTGCGGCACCTGGGCAACCCTCGCCGACCTGTTGGGTTGACTGGGGAGGATGGGAGGTTATCCCGTCCCCTGATTTGGCCTCGCTTCTAAAATAATCTCCGCAAAAGACGGCTGCTCCGTTTGGAGGGCCGTCTTTTTGGTATAAGAGGACGGAATGACTAACACGAAAGGTACAACCATGCCCCAGATTGATGATGCCGAGCTGTTTGGCAATGCCGAGGATCAGCGCGCGTACGAGGACTTTTGCGCCAATCAGGAGGCGGTCGAGAAGTTCACGCTCGACGAGCCTGCGCTCGTCTGCCGCTGGCGCATGTCTAACAAAAAGGTGCCCATGCTCAACCGTCACATCCGCGCACTGTCCGAGCGCCTGGTGCAGGGTGAACCGCTTACCCATAACATGCTCAGCTGGGCCAAGCAGCACGTTGAGTGGTCACTTGCCGAGGGCGACTATACCGCCCACGACGGCGTGCTTATGCTGGTGATCGATGTGAACGGCAACGCCGCCATGACGGTGGGGGAGTACGAGCCGCTGGCCGACACCTCGGCCAAGGCGCTGCGTGCACGCTCTGCCGAGGCCCGATCCGAGGCCGACGAGACCGGCGTGGCGCCCGAGCTGCTCGCCGCCGTCAACAACGGCGAGCTGGCCTTTGTGGCGCCGGATGACGAGTGCCTGTGCGGCACGGCGACGCTTATCGAGCAGCTGGCGCAGACCAAGGACATGCCGGTCGCACGCGTGGATATTCCCGCGCAGCTCAAGGGCGCGCTGTTCCTGGTGAGCGACGAGCACGGCGTGGTCCCCGCCAACGACGCCGACGCCGCCGAGGCAGACGCCGCCACGGTCGCCTTCTTCGCCGACGGCTACGAAAAGCTCCGTGCCCGCCGCTAAATGATTTTTCTGGGACGGGGATTTAATAATCATTTGATCCCCGCGCCCGTTGCGAGCGAGGGGCGAGCCAAACGCTTTCGTTCGCGAACAGTTCTGTCACCTTGGTGCCGCGTGGGGCGCGTGCCTGCGGCTTCGCGGTCATAATGGGACAAGACAACCAAGAGGGGGAGCGAAATCCATGGCGCTGATCTATATCGTTGAGGACGACGAACCCATCCGTCGCGAGCTCGCCGACATTCTGGCCCGTGCCGGGTTTGAGGTCGAGGCCTGCGAATCGTTCGAGCACGTCTCGCGCGACATCCTTGCCGCCGCACCCGATCTGGTGCTGCTCGACCTCACGCTTCCCATCAAGGATGGCCAGCATATCTGCCACGAAGTCCGCCGCGAATCCGAGGTTCCCATCATCGTCCTCACGTCGCGTACGACCGAGATTGACGAGGTCATGGCCATGACGCTCGGCGCAGACGACTTTGTCCCCAAGCCCTATAGCGCCCGCGTGCTCGTGGCGCGCATCAACGCCCTGTTGCGTCGCACCGCGGCTGCCGGCGAGCGCAGCACGGTCGTCCACAAGGGGCTGGAACTCGACCTCGCCCGCTCCGCGGTCACCAACACCGCAACCGGCGACAGCACCGAGCTCACCAAAAACGAGCTGCGCATTCTCTCGCTGCTCCTGAGTCGTGCGGGCAAAATCGTCTCGCGCTCGGCCATCATGCAGGACCTGTGGGACTCCGACGCCTTCGTGGACGACAACACGCTCACCGTCAACATCAACCGCCTGCGCACCACGCTCGAAAAAATCGGCATCAAGGGGTATCTGACCACACACCGCGGCCAGGGCTATTCGGTCTAGGGGCCGGCCATGTCGTTTGCCAAGTTCTTTAAAGACGCGCTGCTTCCCGTCGCCGTGTGGACGTGCGGCGTGCTGCTGAGCTGCTTTGTGCTGATGGTCGCCGGGGCGCCCGTTTCCATTGTGATCGTGGCGGTCGGCGTGTCCTTTATCTTTGGCATGCTCGGCATTGTGATCGAGTACGCGCGCCGTCGTCGATTTTTGCATCAGCTGGAGCGCGCGGCCGAGGAGCTGGAAAGTCCCGCATGGGTGCAGGAGATGGTGCAGTGTCCGACCTATGCCGAGGGCGAGCTCGAGTACGAGGTCTTGCGTCGCGTGGGCAAGGCTGCTTGCGATGAGGTGGCGGAAGGTCGGCGCCAGACCGATGACTATCGCGACTATATCGAGAGCTGGGTCCACGAGGCCAAACTGCCGCTGGCGGCAGCACATCTGATTCTGGAAAACCTGGACGGCAGCGAAGACGACCTGTCACGCGTGGATGACCTGGGCCGCGAGCTGGCCCGCGTGGAGCGTTACATCGACCAAGCGCTCTACTATGCGCGCTCGGAAGTCGTGGAGCGCGACTACCTGATTCGCCGTTGGAGCCTCAAGGCCCTGGTGACGGGTGCCATCAAAGCCAACGCGCGTGAGCTCATCGCGGCGCACGTGGCGCCGGTGTGCGAGGACCTCGATTTTGAGGTCTTTATCGACGAGAAGTGGCTCGAGTTTATTCTGGGCCAGCTCATTCAGAACAGCATTAAATATGCGCGCGAGGACGGCGCGAGGATCGTGTTTTCGGGCGCGTTGCTGGACGAGGGTCTGGCGAGCGAGCGTATCGAGCTCACCGTTGCCGATAACGGCTGCGGCGTGTCTGCGGCGGACCTGCCACGCGTGTTCGAGAAGGGCTTTACCGGCGACAACGGCCGCACGACCAAGCGCGCAACGGGCATCGGCCTCTATCTGGTGGCGCGCCTATGCTCCAAAATGGGCATCGACGTCACCGCGGCATCGGAGCCGGGTGAAGGCTTCGTCGTCACGTTCGCCTTCTCAACGAACAAGTTCCAATACTTCGAGTAGCCGGGCCGTCTTGCGGTGCGGACGGCTATGTTCCCGAACGTGAACATAACTATGAGGCTCAAATGGATCTCCCAAAACAAAAACGTGCAGCCCAAACAAAACGTGCCGCCCCAAACGGGGCGGCACGCCATTTTTTATCAGCCAACTCGCTGAAGTACGGTGACGAAGGCGCAAGGCTGGGAGGGGTTATCTAAGCCGACATCCCGCAGCCGCGAAGCGGCGAGGACGTCGGCGTGATAACCCCGCAGGCCTTGCGCCGACGGGAAGGAACCTACTTCACGACTAAGATGTCGCAGTCCGTATTGCGCAGCAGGAACGTCGAAATCGAACCCAGTAGCGCGTACTTGATCGAGGACAGGCCGCGGGCGCCGCAGAGCACCAGATCGGGCTTGACCACGTCGAGCATCTCGTCCTTGAGCGTCTCGCGAATGCGACCGGTGCGAATCATGACCTCGACCTCGGGAATGTCGGGATTGGCCTTGGCCTCCTCGAGCTGCTTGGCGATGGAGTTGTTAAAGGCCTCCTCCAGGCCGTTGACCAGGTCGACCGGATAGGAACCGGCGCTCTCGAGCGCGGTGGAGTCGATGACGTGGCCGATAATCAGCTTGGCGCCGTTGTTCGCGGCGACCTTGATGGCGCGTGCCAGCACAAAATCCTGCTGCTCAGTACCGTCGAGTGAAACAAATACCTTGGTGTAGCCCTCGTTCATGGTTTCCTCCTTGGTCTATCGCACGGGCGCGGGGCTCGTGCGTCGGGCGGGCGCGGGTGCGTTGACCGCCGGACACTTTACCTTGTTGCAGTTATACCCAAGGATTTCGGTTTGACCGCTCGCAATTCTGTGAACGGGCGAGTTTTTTGGTAAGGGTAGGCGCGGTCGCGCCGCCAACGGTTGATAATGGGACATCGCCCGCATCGTCCGCAGAACATCTACCGGCGGGTGTCTAACGAGGGGGTCCCTTTGGATATTATCGAGCTTCTAAAATCTGCCTTCATGGGCCTGGTCGAGGGCATCACCGAATGGCTGCCCGTCTCGTCGACGGGTCACATGATCTTGGTGGACGAGTTCGTCAAGATGAACGTGAGCGAGACGTTCTGGAATATGTTCCTGGTCGTGATTCAGCTCGGCGCCATTCTGGCCGTCTGCGTGCTGTTCTTCCATGAGCTCAATCCGTTCTCGCCCAGCAAGGGCAAGGAAGGCCGTCGCGACACGTGGGTGCTGTGGGGCAAGATTGTGCTCGGCTGCATTCCTGCGGCGGCGATCGGCCTGCCGCTCAACGACTGGATGGAGGAGCATTTCTATAACGCTCCCGTCGTGGCACTGGCGCTTATCGTCTACGGCGTGCTGTTCATCGTGATTGAAAATTGGCGTGCCCGCAAGCGCGAGGAGATGGCCGTTGCCGGTTCGTTTGGTTCGCGTGCTGTGGTGTCGGGTGGACGTCCTGCCGGTGCACACTTTGCGGCGCCTGCCGCGGCTGCCACTGAGGACGAGGGCGATGACGAGAATCTGGACTTTGGCTCCATCGCCACGCTCGAGGATCTGAGCTGGAAGACTGCGCTGGGCATCGGCTGCTTCCAGGTGCTTTCTCTGGTGCCTGGTACGTCTCGCTCCGGTTCCACCATCATCGGCGGCCTGCTTTTGGGCTGCACGCGTTCGGTGGCGTCAAAGTTCACGTTCTTCTTGGCCATCCCCGTTATGTTTGGCGCGAGCGCCCTCAAGCTGGTCAAGTACTTTATCAAGGGCGGTACCTTCGGCGCTAACGAGATCGCCATCCTGGGTGTGGGCTGCGTCGTGGCCTTTGTGGTCTCGCTCATCGCCATCAAGTGGCTCATGGGCTTCGTCCGTCGCCACGACTTTAAGTGCTTCGGCGTCTACCGCATCATCCTGGGCATCGTGGTGCTCGCATACTTCTTCGTAGCGGTGCCGATGCTCGGCCTGTAACTTGGTTGATGCTGCGCGGCGGCCAGAGTGACAACTTGTCATTCAAAGAGGGCGGCATGACCAAAAGGTCTATGCCACCCTCTTTTCATGCCAATTGATTGGTGCATTGGGGTCAGGTTACTTTGCACCAACTTGGTGCAGACAAACCTGACCCCTTTGCACCAATTATTCGGCCACGGTGTGTTCGGGCTTGCGGCTAAAGACGAGCTTGTCTACTACGGCCTGCAGCGACATGCGGCGGACGGTGTCGTAGGCTTCTTGCGTGCTGTACGCACAATGGGGCGTGACGATGCAGCGTGGGTGTGCGATCAGGGCCTGGTTGGGCGCGGTCTCGTCGGCGAGCACGTCGAGTGCGGCGCCGCAGATGCCGCGCACACCGCCGCTGGTAATGCCCTCGTCCAGTGCGGCGACCAAGGCATCCTCATCCACGATGGGCCCGCGGGCCGTGTTGATCAAAAACGCCGTGGGTTTCATGAGCGCAAGTTCGCGCTCGCCAATCAGCTTCTCGGTCTCGGGAATCAGCGGACAGTGCAGGCTGACGATATCGGAGGCGCCGAGCAGCTCGTCGAGCGTCTTGGCTTTGACGCAACCGGCAGCGGCAAGCTCTTCTGCGCTCTTGGTCGGCGCCCATACCAGCACCTTCATGCCGAGCGCCTGCGCGATGGGTGCGACGGCACGCGCGATGCTGCCAAAAAAGATCAGTCCCAACGTACGGCCTTGCGTGCGGTGCATGGTGTATCCACCCAGCGGATTCCAGACGCCATTACGCACGTCGCGGTTGAGCAACGTGACCTGTCGCATCAGGTCGAGCATCAGGGCAACGGTGTGCTGGGCGACATCGTCCGAGCAGTACCCGGGACAGTTAGTGACGGTGATGCCGTGTGAGGCCAGACGGTCGACGGCAACGTGGTTCAGGCCAATGGACATGTTCGAGACAATGCGCATTCCCGCGGCGGCCATGGCGTCGGCACACGTATCATCGACGGGACCGAATTCGCCGACAAAGCCCTCGCAGCCGATCAGCTGCTCGGCAGTGGGGCAGACATTGGGCTCGTGCGCGCAGCCCACCAGCTCAATCTTATCGCCGCCTTCGATTGTGTCGAGCACCGCCTGGCCCGCCTCGGTCGAACCGTCGACCATGTAATAGAGCACCCTATGCTTCACAACAGCCCTCCTGCCATGTGGGGACGGGGTAGAAATGGTAGATATTCTATCCCTCCAAGCCAATCGAAGTTGCGGTGGAATAGTTCCTGCTTGAGGGCCAGAAGGCCGTTTGGAGGAACTATTTCACCGCAACTTATTTGGGGGTGCTTGGGTGGTGGCGGCACGCGGAGTCGTGGTGTGATTTGCGTCGGTGTCCGCGCGGCTCGGTATACTGGTACGGCTCAAACTATGGCGCTGCCCGCAGGCGCGCCGTCCGTCAGATGAGGAGTCGCCCATGACCCAGCCCCTGCCCTGGGAAAAGAACACCGCCGCGCCCATTCCGCCCGCACTGGAGCCCGTGCCGCTCGATGCGTACACCGCCCCCGCCGCGCCGGAACCCGAGCTCGTCCCACTCGACATCTACGACGCCCCGGCTCCGGCACCCAAGCTCGCCAAGCCGCTTGTCGATATCGATAGCCTGAACCCCGCCCAGCGCGAGGCGGTCCTGACCACCGAGGGCCCGCTGCTGGTCCTTGCCGGCGCCGGCTCGGGCAAGACCCGCGTCCTGACCTTCCGCATCGCGCATATGCTTGGCGACCTGGGCGTTAAGCCCTGGCAGGTCCTGGCCATCACGTTTACCAACAAGGCCGCGGCCGAGATGCGCGAGCGTCTGGCAGCACTCATCCCCAGCGGCACCCGCGGCATGTGGGTGTGCACCTTCCACGCCATGTGCGTGCGCATGCTGCGCGAGGACGCCGACCTGCTGGGCTACACCGGTCAGTTCACCATCTACGATGATGATGACTCAAAGCGCATGGTGCGTGACATTATGCAGGCGCTCGGCATTGAGCAAAAGCAGTTCCCTATCAACATGATCCGCAGCAAGATCAGCTCGGCCAAAAACGCCATGATCGGGCCCGAGGACATGCTCAAGAGCGCCGATAGCCCCAACGACAAAAAGGCCGCGCAGGTCTACCTGGAGCTGGAGCGCCGCCTGCGCGCCGCCAACGCGATGGACTTCGACGACCTGCTCGTGCGCACGCTCGAGCTGCTGCGTACTCGCCCCGAGGTGCTCGACAAGTACCAGGAGCGCTTCCGCTACATTAGCGTCGACGAGTATCAGGACACCAACCACGTCCAGTACGAGATCGCCAACCTGCTGGCCGCCAAGTACCAAAACCTCATGGTCGTAGGCGACGACGACCAGTCCATTTATAGCTGGCGTGGCGCCGACATCACCAACATCCTGGACTTTGAGAAGGACTTTAAAGACTGCAAGACCGTCAAGCTGGAGCAGAACTACCGCTCCACGGGTCATATCCTGAGCGCCGCCAACGCCGTGGTGCGTCACAACTCGCAGCGCAAGGACAAGCGCCTGTTTACGGCCGAGGGCGACGGCGAGAAGATCCAGGCCTTCCAGGCAAGCGACGAGCGCGACGAGGGCCGCTGGATTGCCGGTGAGATCGAAAAGTTGCACTCCAAGGGTACGAGCTACGACGACATCGCCGTCTTCTACCGCACCAACGCCCAGTCGCGTATTCTCGAAGATATGTTCCTGCGTGCGGGTGTGCCCTACAAGATCGTCGGCGGCACGCGATTCTTCGACCGCGCCGAGATCCGCGACGTCATGGCCTGCCTCAAGATGATCGTGAACCCGGCTGACGAAATGAGCGTCAAGCGCGTCATCAACACGCCGCGCCGCGGTATCGGCTCCACGTCAATTCAAAAGATTGAGCAGCTGGCGCGCGATAACCGCTGCTCGTTCTTCCAGGCCTGTGAGATCGCAACGGCCGAGACGGGCATGTTTAGCGCCAAGGTGCGCAACGGCCTGTCGAGTTTTGTGGCGCTGGTGCGCGAGGGCCGTCGCATGGACGGCGAGCTCAAGGATGTCGTCGAGATGATTGTCGACAAGACGGGCCTGCTGCAGGCGTTTCGCGCCGAGGGCACCATGGAGTCCGAGAGCCGCGCCGAGAACATCCAGGAATTCCTGGGCGTCGCCGCCGAATTTGAGGAGACGCACGAGGATATCGAGGGTACGCTCGAGAGCTTGGAAGAGTTGCGCGCGGCCGGTGTTGCCGACGTGCCTGCCGGCGCCGAGTCCGAGCCCGTCGTGGTGAGTGCGCCCGCGCCCGAGCCGGGACCGTCCGCTCCGGCATCCTCGTTTGAGGCACTTGTCGGCGCTCGTGACGCCGCGGGCTCCAATCCACTCGATAGCCTAGCCGCCCCGGCGCTCTCGCCGCAGGATGCCTTGGCCGCCGCCATCGCGGGCAACACATATGCCGTGCCAACAGAGCTACCGGCGGGCGCCGTGCATGCCGACGAGATCGAGCGCACCTACGGTCCGCTCACCTGTAAGGCGCTGCCGGCACTCATGGAGTGGCTGGCCCTGCGCTCCGACTTGGATTCCCTGGCCGGCGAGACGCATGCCATCACCATGATGACCATCCACTCCGCCAAGGGCCTGGAGTTCCCGGCGGTGTTCGTGGCCGGCATGGAGGAGGGTATCTTCCCGCACGTGCACGACTTTGGCGGCAGCGATGACCCGGGCAAGCTCGAGGAGGAGCGTCGCCTGGCCTACGTTGCCATCACGCGTGCCCGTAAGCGCCTGTTCCTGACCTATGCGGCCACGCGTCGCACCTACGGCTCGACCTCTGCCAACCCGCGCTCTCGCTTCCTCAACGAGATTCCGTTTGAGGATATCGAGTTTAGCGGTATCGGTTCTGCCGGTTTTGAGGGCACGGGCTGGGAGAAGCGCGGCGACCGTCATGGCACCTTTGGCTCGGGCATGGGCTCGGATATGTATGGCGGCAAGGTGTTCGGTTCGCATACGCGCTCGACCGGCGGTTCCGGTTCGCGCGGCGGATCGAGCTTCGACGATTTCTTTGGTGGCAGCACCTATGGCACCGAGCGCCATCGCGGGGTTTCGCCCGACGCCGGCCGTGTTGCCTCGACCTTTGGTTCGGGCGCGCCGCGAGCTAAAAAGCCGTCGTCCAAGGTGTCGCCGACGGTGGAGCGCAAGGTCGACCGCGCCAGCGCGTCGCAGGACTTTGCCGCGGGCGATACCGTGAGCCACAAGACCTTTGGCACGGGTACCGTGATCTCGGTCGCCGGAGACATGATCGAGGTTCAATTCGAAAAGACCGGCCAGACCAAAAAGCTGATGAAAGGTTTTGCACCGATCGTCAAGCTGTCGTGATCCCGGCGGACCTGGGCGGGCGTATGGGGCAACATCGCCTGCTCGGACAGTCCTGCGCAAGACGGAGGCCACATTAAGTGGCCTCCTTTGCGTGCGGAACTCGCGATCGATGTTGCCCCATACGCCCGCCCGGGTCCTTGGGTAACGTTACAGGACGAACGTTGCTTTGCTCGTTCGCTTTTTGATCTGGAGAGCCGGGTGGGCTGAATACTTAGACATGGCAAGGGGCTCCTCCGTTGATGAACGGGGGAGCTCCTTGTTTCGTTTTGGTTGTTGGTGCGACCTAGAGATGCGAGACGATCAGTTCCATCTTGCCTTTGAGGTCAATGGAGCTGACGGTACTGGGGGCCAGCAGGTGGCTGCCCTTGTGGACGGGGTCGCCGCAGACGGTGCCTTCGCCGTCGATGACCGACAGGCACATGAAGGGCCAGCGCTGCTCGAGGGTCTTGCTGCCGTCGACGCGCACGCGATCGACGGTGTAGCAGGGGTTGGACTCGAGCTCGGTTACGCCATCGACCTCGGGCGCGGTTACGGTACCGTCGGTCGGTGCCTGCGCGTTAAAGTTGATGCAGTCGAGGCTCTGCTCAATATGCAGCGGGCGCAGCTTGCCGTCGGTGCCGGGGCGGTCGTAGTCGTACAGGCGATACGTCACGTCGCTCGACTGCTGCGTCTCCAGAATCAGCGTGCCGGTCTTGATGGCGTGAACGGTGCCGGAGTCGATCTGGAAAAAGTCACCCTTGTGGATCGGCAGCACGTTGAGCATGTCGTCCCAACGGCCCTCCTCGATCATCTGTGCGGCCTCGGCGCGGTCCTTGGCACGCTGGCCGACGATGATTGTGGCGCCGGGCTCGCAGTCCAGCACATACCAGCACTCGGTCTTGCCCAGGCTACCGTTCTCATGCTCGGCGGCGTACTCGTCGTCGGGGTGAATCTGGATCGAAAGGTCGTCCTTGGCGTCCAGAATCTTAATGAGCAGCGGGAACTCCTTGCCCTCGCAGTTGCCAAAGAGCTCGCGGTGCTCGGCCCACAGCCACGACAGCGTGTGGCCGGCGTACGGTCCCTCGGCAATTTGGCAGTCGCCGTTGGGATGGGCCGAGATGGCCCAGCACTCACCGATGGGACCCTCGGGAATGTCGTAGCCAAACACGGTCTCCAGCTGGCGGCCGCCCCAGATCTTCTCGTGGAAGATCGGCGTGAGTTTAATCAAATCGGACATGTGCATACCCCCATAAGGTTGTGCGGGTGCCGCGTAAGACAGCTCAAAACGAGCACCCGCCGGATTACAAAACTAGGCCAGCGTTACGTTGTGCAGCTCAAAGCGGTCGCCGACGTTGCGCGAAATCGAGTACTCAAAGGCGTTGCCGCTATCCAAAAAGCCAATCTGGTTGAGCTCGAGCAGAGGGGCGCCGGGCTTGGCGTCCAGGCGCTCAGCTTCTTCCTCGGTTGCCGCCACGGCGCGGATGGTGCGGTGGAAGCTCGAAATCTTCAACCCGCATTGCTTGCGGATAAAGCTATAGACCGATCCGTACAGGTCCTTCTTTTTAAGGCCCGGTATCAGCTCGAGAGGCATGTAGGTATACTCGATGACGATGGGCTTCTCGTCGACCTCGCGTACGCGCACGATGTGATAGGCAAAGTCGTCTTCGGCCATTCCCAGCTGGGTGGCAACCTCCGCCGGCGGATTGACGATCGAGAAATCGTAGACCACCGAGGTCACCTTCTCCCCGCGGTGCTCATGTGAAAAGCCTGCGGCGCGGTCGTTTTTGCCCTGGAAAAACGCCTTGCCGGGAAGCCCCGCCGTGTCTTTAACGTAGGTGCCCGATCCGCGCCGGCTGGTAATAAGGCCTTCCTCGGTAATCTGCTCAATCGCTCGCTTGACGGTGATTTTGGAAACGCTATAGAGCTCGCAGAACTCAACGACGGTGGGTAGCTTGTCGCCCGGTTTAAGAGCGCCATCCTCGATGCTTCGACGGATATCTGCAGCTATCGACTCGTATTTGGGAATCATGGAACCTCCTTTCCGGCTTGATTGAGTACAAAAGAAAGTATAGTCAACACCTAAGCATCCCTATTGCGTTTTTGAAAAGTTCGAGAAAGGTTTAATTAAAAAACGCTTCTCTTTAAAAACTAGAGCGCTCTAAATGAATATGCATTCGAATAATGTGGTATTGAGCAAATTGATCGACTCGAGGATGGGGTTGAGCCGTTTTACCGCCCAACGAACCAAATTCCATGCCCTGCGTTTTCACAGATAAAACCTGCCAAAACAAACCTGCCCCTTTTTGGCAGGTTTTTGCCTTGGGAGCGGTACCATACAGGCAATGTTTAAACGAGAAAGGCGGGCTCCCATGGAACCTAAGCAGTACTACATCGGCATTGACGTCGGCGGCACTTCGGTTAAGGAGGGCCTGTTCGACGAGGACGGCAACCTGCTGGCCAAGGCCAGCGTGCCCACGCCTCCCATCGTTGACGCCGCGGGCTTTGCCGCGGTGACCGAGGCTATCGACCAGGTGGTCGCCAAGGCCCAGATTCCGCGCGCCTTTGTGGCGGGCATTGGCCTGGCCGTTCCGTGCCCCATTCCGGCATCGGGCGATGCCAAGGTCAAGGCCAACATTGCCATTAACCTGCCCGAGCTAAGAGTCGCCATTCAGGAGCACTGCCCCGACGCGGTCGTTAAGTACGAGAACGATGCCAACGCCGCTGCCATGGGCGAGGCCTGGCTCGGCTCCGCCAAGGGCGTGCAAAACGTGGTGATGGTCACCATTGGTACCGGCGTGGGTGGCGGCGTTATCGTCAACGGCGACGTGGTGTCGGGCGTTGTGGGTGCCGGCGGCGAGATTGGCCACATGTGCCTGAACCCGGCCGAGGAGCGCACCTGCGGCTGTGGCGGCCATGGCCATCTGGAGCAGTATTCCAGCGCCACCGGCGTGGTGAGTAACTACCTTGCCGAGTGCAAGAAGGCGGGCGTCGAGCCCATCGAGCTCACCGGGCCTTCTGATTCCAAGGACGTGTTCCAGGCCTGCCGCGAGGGTGACAAGCTCGCGCTGGCAGCTGCCGATACCATGGCCGACTATCTCGGCCGCGCCCTAGCGCTTATTGCCAACGTGGTCGATCCCGAGATGTTCCTGATCGGCGGCGGTGCTTCCGCTTCGGCCGATGTCTACCTCGACAAGGTCCGCGAGCACTTTAAGCAGTACGCGCTCTCCGCCTCGCGCGAGACGCCCATTAAGGTCGCTTCGCTCGGCAACGACGCCGGCATCATCGGTGCCGCCTACGTAGCCCTGCGCGCCGCCGGCAAATAGCCGGTGCAAGGGGGCCAGGTTACTTTGCACCAACATGGTGCAAAAGGGACAGCCTTGGCCTCCATGCCTGCCCCAAAATATGCCGTGCCCCTTCCGTCTGCGAAGGCTCGGCATCGGCGTGCTACCATAGCTACGTCCAAGTACACATATCAAGTGGAGGTTATCCATGGCAAACGTTCTTGTCTTTGGTCACCAGAACCCCGATAACGACGCTATCATGAGCGCCGTCGTCCTGTCCCAGCTGCTCAACCAGGTTGAGTATGCCGGCAACACCTACGAGGCCTGCGCCCTTGGTCAGCTTCCGGCCGAGTCCGCCAAGTTGCTTGCCGACGCCGGCATTGCCGAGCCCCGCGTGATCGAGTCCGTCGAGGCCGGTCAGCTCGTCGTTCTCACCGACCACAACGAGTCTGCCCAGTCCGTCGCCGGCCTTAAGGACGCCACGGTCTTTGGCGTTGTCGATCATCACCGCATCGGCGACTTCGAGACCGCCGGCCCGCTGCACTACATCTGCCTGCCCTGGGGCTCCAGCTGCACCATCGTCACCAAGCTCGCCGGCGTGCTCGGCGTTGAGCTTTCCGACGTCCAGGCTAAGCTGCTGCTCTCGGCCATGATGACCGACACGCTCATGCTCAAGAGCCCCACCACCACCGATGTCGACCGCGCCGTTGCCGCCAAGCTCGGCGAGCAGGTGGGCGTCGATCCGGTCAAGTTTGGCATGGAGGTCTTCCTCACCCGTCCGTCCGGCTCCTTCACTGCTGCCGAGATGGTCGGCAACGACATCAAGATGTTCGAGCCCGCCGGCAAGAAGCTGCTCATCGGCCAGTACGAGACCGTCGACAAGACCCGTGCACTCGGCATGATCGACGAGATTCGCGAGGCCATGCGCGCCTACGCCGCCGAGAAGGGTGCCGACGGCATTGTCCTGTGCATCACCGACATCATGGAGGAGGGCTCGCAGGTCCTGCTCGAGGGCGAGACCGAGGCTGCTCAGAAGGGCCTGGGCATTGCCGACGAGCACGACGGCGTCTGGATGCCGGGCGTCCTCTCCCGCAAAAAGCAGGTCGCTGCCCCCATCATGGCCGCCTGCTAGGTTTAGTTGACCGAACGCCACGACCGGATCGCGGACGCCCCGCGCTCCGGTCGTTTTTTGTGCACGGCGCCGCGTCGTCTCTTGGGCAGGCGCGCCCGTGCCGTTGAGCAAATAATGTTCAACCTGTGGTTCCGCTTTTCGGCCACGCCTGCGTGCTTGTCGTGCAGGGTAGGCTAGATGCAAGCGTAATACGTTAGAGCGCGGCGCCGCCACTTGGGCGGGCCGTGCTTTTTTAAGACGGGAGCTTTCCCGTGAAAGGAGCCGCCCATGGCAGCACCCGAGCAGCTGTTCAACGTTCGTGAACGCAAGCGCTTTGAACGTCACGACATCTGGGAGCGCATCGCCGAGAACGGCACGATTTCCGCCGCCGTCATGGTCTTCGCCGCTATCGCCGCCGTTATCTGCGCCAACACCGATGCCTACGAGGCCATCCATCACTTTTTGGAGACCCCGCTGTACGTGGGTCTAGGGCATTTTACGGCCGGCCTCACCGTTGAGCTTTTCGTCAACGACTTCCTCATGGCGATCTTCTTTTTGCTGGTGGGCATCGAGCTTAAGTACGAGATGACGGTCGGCGAGCTCAAGAACCCGCGCCAAGCCATGCTCCCCATGCTGGCAGCCGTGGGCGGCGTCGTCGTTCCCGCCTGCATCTATCTCATCTTCAACCATGCCGGCGCCCGCAATGGCTGGGCCATTCCCATGGCAACCGATATTGCCTTCGCGCTGGGCGTGCTATCGCTTTTGGGCAACCGCGTGCCCAACGGCGTGCGCGTGTTCTTCTCGACGCTCGCCATCGCCGACGACCTCATCTCCATCGCCGCCATCGCTATCTTCTACGGTCAGAGCCCCAATCCGTTTTGGTTGGGCGCCGCCGCGCTTGTGACCTGCGCGCTCGTATGGCTCAACAAGACGCAGCATTACCGCCTTGTCCCGTATTCGGTACTGGGTCTGCTGTTGTGGTTCTGCATGTTCAAGAGCGGCGTACATGCCACGCTTGCTGGCGTCATCTTGGCCTTTACCATCCCGGCCAAGTGCGGCGTTAAGCTCGATAGCCTTACCGATTGGCTGGGCGAGTGCCTGCCGTTGCTCGACGACCGTTACGATGACGAGGCGCACATCCTGGGCCAGCATGACTTCACCGTCTCGACAACCAAGGTCGAGCGCGTCATGCACCGCGTGACCCCGCCGCTTATCCGCATGGAGCGTCTGATCTCCACGCCGGTCAACTTTGTGATCCTGCCGATCTTTGCGTTCGTAAACGCTCAGGTTCGCTTAGTGGGCGTGGACATGAGCACGCTGCTCACCGACCCGGTGACGCTCGGCGTGTACTTTGGCATGCTGCTGGGCAAGCCGATCGGCATCTTTGGTATGACGTTTGCCCTGGTTAAGCTTAAGGCCTGCGAGCTGCCGCACAATGTCAACTGGCACATGATTGCCGGCGTGGGCATTCTGGGCGGTATCGGCTTTACCATGTCGATTCTCATCAGCGGCCTTGCCTTCCCGACGGCCCAGTTTGAGGTTCTTGCAGCCAAGGCCGCCATTCTTGCCGGTTCGGTCACCGCAGCCGTGCTCGGCATGATCTACATGAGCGTGGTCTGCAAGCACCCCGCGCCCAAAGACGAGTAAGAGCGCGAAAACCGGCTCCAGAACCGATTCGGGCGCGTTCAAAATGCGGATTCGGGTGGTGCTTGCCGCCTGCCAGACACGCCAGTGGTCAAAAAACGCCGTTTGTGAGTACTGTCACAAACGGCGTATCATTTTAGGTGCGGAAAATAATGAACAAAGTTATAAGAACTGTACGTTAATGAGTGACCATCGACTTCCAATTTGGCGCTAGCTGACGGTGATTAGGAAGTTTCAAGTCGAGTTTTGCCGATTTCGACCAAGAATCGCTGCTACTAAAAAGGTAACAGTACTCATATTTGCCCTTTTTTGGCCACAAGCCCTAAAACAAGCCTCTCCAAGGTCGGGAAGCGGGCCAAATCGCCGGCCTCGAGGCTTATTCCACCGTTCCGTAGACGGCGCCCCAGCCGTGAGCGGCCAAGGCGGAGTTGAGCTGGTCGCAAAGTGACTGGCGATCGTAGTAACCGGGCGGCAAAAGGTTGACGATCTCCATGAGGTCGGGTGCCAGGTCCAAGATCTCGGCCTGCACAATCAGGTCCAGGCGGTCGATGGCGTGGCGGTCGTAAAACAGCCCGTCGACCAGGCGCTGCAGGTCGCCGAACTCCTCGGCCTGAAACGTGCCGTACTCCATAGTGCCTCCTTGGGCGAACCGCGCCGCCATGTGGGACGCACGCGGTGATGTCGTAATTCATTGCGATGGACTTAATCTATCACGGCTTCATAACGTTGCGGCAATGGCGGTCTATACTTAGAAGAATTGCAACGTACCGCTTCGTGAAAGGTCGCACCCATGCAGACGATCTACCAGAAGATGGAAACCACCGAACTCGATGCCGCCATCGAGGCGCTCAAAGCCGAGGTCGCCGAGGTCAAGGCCAAGGGCCTGGCGCTCGACATGGCCCGCGGCAAGCCGTCGCCCTCCCAGGTGGACATCTCGCGCCCCATGCTCGATATCCTCAACGCCGACGCCGATCTGCACGACGGCAACGTCGACTGCTCCAACTACGGCTGCTTTGAGGGCATTCCCTCGGCACGCAAGTTGGCAGAGGAGTTCCTGGGCTGCCCCGCCGAGCAGACGCTCGTGCTGGGTTCGTCGAGCCTTTTGATCGAGCACGATATCGCCGGCATGTTCTGGCGCTGTGGCTCGTGCGGTAGCGAGCCCTGGGACGCCTACGAGGCCGCGCACGACGGCAAGAAGGTCAAGTTCCTGTGCCCCGTTCCCGGCTACGACCGCCACTTTGGCATCACCGCCGATCTGGGTATCGAGAATGTCCCCGTTGCGATGACCGACAACGGCCCCGACATGGACGAGGTCGAGCGCCTGGTTGCTGCCGACGACTCTATCAAGGGCATCTGGTGCGTGCCCAAGTATTCCAACCCCACGGGCATCACCTTTAGCGAGGACACCGTGCGTCGCCTGGTCGAGATGCCCACGGCCGCGCCCGATTTTCGCATCTTCTGGGACAACGCCTACTGCGTGCACGACTTGTACGACGAGACCGACGAGCTCGCAAACATCTTTGACCTCGCTCGCGCGGCGGGCACCGAGGACCGCGTGGTGGCCTTTGCCTCGACGTCCAAGATCACCTTCCCGGGCGCCGGTATCGGCTTTATCGGCGCGAGCCCCGCGGTTATCGTGGAGTTCTCCAAGCGCCTGAAGGCCGGCCTGATCAGCGCCGATAAGCTCAACCAGCTGCGTCACGTGCGTTTCCTTCCCACCATCGAGGCGGTCAAGGAACACATGAAAAAGCATGCTGAGTTTTTGCGTCCGCGCTTTGAGGCCGTTGAGCGCAAGCTCACCGAGGGGCTGGGCGACACGGGCTGTGCCACCTGGACGCATCCCCGCGGTGGCTACTTTGTGAGCTTTGATGGTCCCGAGGGCTCGGCCCAAAAGGTCGCTGCGCTTTGTGCCGACCTTGGCGTCAAGCTCACGCCGGCTGGTGCCACCTGGCCTTATGGCAAGGATCCGCGCGACACCAACATCCGCATCGCGCCGAGCTATCCCACGGTCGAGGACCTGGAGGCCGCGCTCGATGTGCTAGTGCTGGCAGTTAAGCTTGTCGCTGCCGAGCTTGCGCGTGCCGAGCGCGCCTAACGCGCGGCTTCCTGTACTATCCGCACTTTCGATACGTAAAGGAGCGTATACATGGATTTGGGTATTTCCACCAACCCCACGCCAGAGCTCTACACCATTAAGGTGACCGGTGAGATCGATATCTCTAACGCCGATAGCCTGCGCAATGCCATCGACCTGGCGCTCGAGCAGCCCACTGAGGCCGTTGAGCTCGATTTTGCCCAGGTGAGCTACATCGATTCGACGGGCATTGGCGTGCTTGTGGGCGCCGCACACCACGCAGCTGATCATGGTAAGCGCTTTAGCTGCACCAATGTGCAGCCCCCGGTGATGCGCGTGGTCCAGCTGTTGGGTGTCGACCAGGAGATTTCGATCACCGCTGCATAATCTTTGCCCCCAAAAGGGCGTGCCGTTTGGCATATGTTTGTGATGCGCTCGGACGTTTTGGCGTCCGGGCGCTATACTTGACCGAATGAATAGACGAGTTCCGGCCGAATGGCGCGGTGCGGGCTCGACTCACATCGAGCCTTGGAGGTATGTGTGTTTGGTATTGGAGAGGGTGAGCTCGCGATCATCGTGGTCTTCGGCTTTTTGCTGTTTGGCCCGGATAAGCTCCCGCAGATGGGCCGCACGATTGGCCGTGCCATCCGTCAGTTCCGCGAGACGCAGGAAAAGATGACGGCCGTTGTTCAGTCCGAGATTATCGATCCGGTAAGTGAGGCCGCGTCGGTGCCGGTCAAGCCCAAGAAGGCCGCTGCGACCGACGACGATTCCGATGCGGACGAGGATGCCGCCGAGAAGGCAGCACCCGCCAAGAAGGAGACCTTTGCCGAGCGTCGCGCCCGTCTTGCTGCCGAGAAGGCCGCAAGCGAGGGTGCTGCTGAGGGCGAGAATGCTGCCGAGGAGCCTGCGACCGAGGGCGCCGAGCCCGCCGCCGAGTCCGAGGCTGACGCCGCCGAGCCCGCTCCCGCTGCAGAGCCGGAGCCGGAGCCCGAGCCGGCAGAACCCACGACGGCCGACCTCTATGCCCGTCGTCCCCGCAAGCGCAAGGCCGTTGTCGACCAGCTCGCCCGCGAGCTCGAGGCCGAGGCCGAGGCCGCTGCCGCCGACGCCCCGAAGGGAGGCGATGAGTAATGCCTATCGGACCCGCGCGTATGCCGCTCTTCGATCACCTGGGAGAGCTCCGTCGCCGTCTGACCATCGTGGTCGTGTCGGTGTTTGCCGCCGCTATCGTGCTGTACTTCGCCACGCCCGTGGTGCTCGATATCTTGGAAGATCCCATCCGCTCCTTTGTGCCGGACGGTAAGTTCTACATCACCACCACGCTCGGCGGCTTTGGCCTGCGCTTCTCGCTGGCCATCAAGATGGCCGTGGTCATGTGCACACCCATGATCATCTGGCAGATTCTGGCATTTTTCCTGCCGGCATTGCGCCCCAACGAGCGCAAGTGGGTCGTGCCCACGGTGCTCGCATCGACGCTGCTCTTCTTCCTGGGCGCCATCTTCTGCTACTTCATCATCATTCCGGCCGGTTTTGAGTGGCTCATCGGCGAGACCTCGGCCGTCGCCACGGCGCTGCCCGACCTGGAGAACTACGTCAACATGGAGCTGCTCTTTATGATCGGCTTTGGCGTGGCGTTCGAGCTTCCGCTCATCATCTTTTACCTGTCCGTTTTCCACATCGTGTCCTACGCCGCCTTCCGCAGCGCTTGGCGCTATGTGTACGTGGGCCTGCTCGTGGCCTCGGCCGTGATCACGCCCGACGGCTCGCCCGTCACCCTGGGCCTTATGTACGGCGCCCTGCTCTCGCTCTACGAGATCTCGCTCGCCGTTGCCCGTGTGGTCATCACCGCGCGCGAGGGCAAGGAGGGCCTGTTCGTGAGCCGTCTGGACCTGTTCTCGGACGACGAGGAGTAAATCGGTATGCACGAGGTTGGCATTGTCAACGGCATACTCGATACAGTGATTCGCGCGGCGCGTGGGGCGGGGGCCTCGCGCGCCGTTTTGGTAACGCTGCGTATCGGGGATATGACCGAGGTCGTGCGTGAGGCGCTCGACTTTGCCTGGGAGACGTTTCGCGACGAGGACCCGCTCACGAAGGGCTGTGAGCTTGCCGTGGAGGAGATTCATCCGCAAAGCGAGTGTCTGGACTGCGGCGAGGTCTTCGACCACGACCGCTTTCATTGTCGCTGCCCACAGTGCGGCGGCGCCAACGTGCGCCTGCTGCACGGCCGCGAGCTCGATATCGCGAGCATCGAGATCGAAGCCCCCGACGATTAGTCCGCCCAGCCATCTAGTGATGGGGTATAAAGGGGCAAAAGTAAGGAGTGCCGAATATGGCCGAGAAAACGATTGATATCGCGTCGCCGATCCTGTCGCGCAATGAGCGCCTGGCAGATCAGCTGCGTCAGCGATTCAGGGAGACGAATACCTATGTGATCAACGTGCTGTCGAGCCCCGGCTCAGGTAAGACCACCACGATCCTGGGCACCAACGAGCGCCTGCGCGACAAGGCCGGCCTTCGCTGCGCCGTCATCGAGGGCGATATCGCTTCGGATGTCGACGCCATCACCATGAAGGAAGCCGGCATGCCCGCCATCCAGATCAACACGGGCGGCCTGTGCCACCTCGAGGGCAACATGATCATGGAGGCCGTCGACGCTTTCGACCAGGCTGTGGGTCTGGAGAACATCGACGTCATCTTTATCGAAAACGTGGGCAACCTGGTCTGCCCGGTCGACTTTGACCTGGGCGAGAACCTGTCCATCATGATTCTCTCGGTGCCCGAGGGCGACGACAAGCCCATCAAGTACCCGGGCATCTTCCAACACGCCGGCGCGCAGCTGCTCAACAAGGTCGACGTGGTTCCGGCTTTCGATTTTGACATGGATAGGTATACTAAGACACTCGATGACCTCAATCCGCAGGCGCCGCGGTTTGCCGTGAGCGCGCGCAAGGGCGAGGGCATGGATGCCTGGTGCGATTGGCTCATCGGGCAGATTGAGCAAGCAAGGGCGTAAGTCGGCCGCCATACGGGCGGGCGTAGCCGCAGAGATACGAGATAGGAGCCTCTTTTGAAGCTCATCATCGCCGAGAAAAACGACGCCGCGCGTCAGATCGCCGAGCGTCTGTCCACGGGCAAACCCAAAAAGGACAAGGTGTACAACACTGCCATCTACCGTTTTGAGTGGAAGGGCGAGGAGTGCGTGACCATCGGCCTTGCCGGTCACATCCTGGCGCCCGATTTTTGTGACAGCGTGCTGTTCGATAAAAAGCTGGGCTGGTATTCGGTCACCGAGGACGGTGAGATGCTGCCGGCCGACATGCCCGATGGCCTGGCTCGTCCGCCCTACGACACCAAGCGCAAGCCGTTTCTTGCCGACGGTATCTCCATCAAGGGCTGGAAGCTCGAGAGCCTGCCCTATCTCACCTGGGCACCCGTCATTAAGCTGCCGGCCGAGAAAGAACTCATTCGTTCGCTCAAGAACCTCGCTAAAAAGTCCGACAGCGTCATCATCGCCACGGACTTCGATCGCGAGGGTGAGCTGATCGGTTCGGACGCTCTCAACAAGGTGCGCGAGGTCGCGCCGGACTTGCCGGTCGCCCGCGCCCAGTATTCTTCATTTACCAAGGCCGAGATTACGCAGGCCTTCGACAATCTTGTCTCGCTCGACCAGAATCTGGCCGACGCCGGCGAGAGCCGCCAGCACATCGACCTCATTTGGGGCGCGGTGCTCACGCGCTACCTGACGCTCGCCAAGTTTGGCGGCTTTGGCAACGTGCGCTCCGCCGGCCGCGTGCAGACGCCGACGCTCGCCCTGGTGGTCGAGCGCGAACGCGAACGCATGGCGTTTGTGCCCGAGGACTATTGGCAGATTCGCGGCATGGGTGCCGCTCAGGGTGCTGCCGAGGATGACCGCTTTAAGATTGCGCACAAGACGGCGCGCTTTACCGACAAAGACGCTGCCGAGACGGCGTACGGCCACGTCGACGGCGCCACGACGGCAACCGTCGCCGCGGTGACCAAGCGCTCGCGCAAGCAGCAGCCGCCCACCCCGTTTGCGACGACCTCGCTGCAGGCTGCCGCCGCGGCCGAGGGCATCTCGCCTGCGCGTACCATGCGCATCGCCGAGTCTCTCTACATGGCGGGCCTCATCAGCTACCCGCGTGTCGACAACACCGTGTACCCCGCGACGCTCGACCTGGGCGCCGTGGTGAGCGACCTGGCAAAGATCAACCCAGCGCTGGCGCCCGTGTGCAAAAAGGTGCTCGCCGGCCCCATGAAGCCCACCCGCGGCAAGGTCGAGACCACCGACCACCCGCCGATCTATCCCACGGGCGAGGGCGATCCGTCCACGCTCGACGGCGGCCAGCGCAAGCTCTACGACCTCATCGCCCGCCGCTTCCTGGCGACTCTCATGGGTCCCGCGACTATCGAAAACACCAAGCTCGAGCTCGATGTGAACGGCGAGCCGTTCGTGGCCTCGGGCGACGTGCTCGTGACCCCGGGCTTCCGCGAGGCCTATCCGTACGGCCTTAAGCGCGACGAGCAGATGCCGCCGCTGGAGCAGGGCGATACGGTCGATGTGTTCGACATTAAGCTCGAGGCCAAGCAGACCGAGCCGCCCGCGCGCTACAGCCAGGGCAAGCTCGTGCAGGAGATGGAGAAGCGCGGCCTGGGCACCAAATCCACGCGCGCGAGCATCATCGAGCGCCTGTATGCCGTGCGCTACCTCAAAAACGATCCCGTTGAGCCGAGCCAGCTGGGCATCGCCATCATCGACGCGCTGACGCAGTTTGCCCCGCGCATCACGAGCCCCGATATGACCAGCGAGCTCGACGGCGACATGACTCGCGTCGAGCGCGGCGAGGACACCGAAGAGCATGTCGTGACGCACTCGCGTGCGCTGCTGGCCGGTGTGCTCGACGAGCTGCTCAAGCATACGCAGGAGCTGGGCGACGCCATCAGCGACGCCGTCACGGCCGATGCGCGCGTGGGCGCCTGCCCCAAGTGCGGCAAGGACCTGGTTATGAAGACGAGCGCCAAGACCCGTGGCAGCTTCATTGGCTGCATGGGCTGGCCCGACTGCGACGTGACCTATCCGGTGCCGAGCGGCGTCAAGGTGAGCCCGCTCGAGGGCGAGGCCGCCGTGTGTCCCGAATGCGGCGCGCCGCGCATCAAGTGCCAGCCGTTCCGCCAGAAGGCCTTCGAGATTTGCGTGAACCCGACGTGCCCCACCAACTACGAGCCCGACCTTAAAGTGGGCGAGTGCAAGGTGTGTGCCGAGGCCGGACGCCATGGCGACCTGATCGCGCACAAGAGCGAGAAGAGCGGCAAGCGCTTTATCCGCTGCACCAACTACGATGACTGCGGCGTGAGCTATCCGCTGCCGGCGCGTGGCAAGCTCGAGGCGACGGGCGAGACCTGTCCCGAGTGCGGCGCCCCCATCGTAGTGGTCAACACGGCGCGCGGTCCGTGGCGTATCTGCGTCAACATGGACTGCCCGACCAAGGAGAAGAAGCCCGCCCGCGGTCGCAAGACCACAACCAAGGCGAGCACGGCAAAGAAGACGACGGCGGCCAAGAAGACGACCGCGAAGAAGTCGACTGCCAAGAAAACAGCCGCCGACAAGTAACAGCGCAGCCGAAACATTGCCCAAAAAACGAGCGAGGGTCCCATGATCCTCGCTCGCTTTTTTGACCGGCAGTTAGGGACGTTCCTTTTCTGCCGGCAGTTTAGGAACGTCCCTAACTGCCGGCTCGGGAACGACAAAGCGCTAGTTCACCTCGACAGGCTTGGCGCCGGGATAGCGCTCCTCAAAGTCTAGGCGGTACTTATTATCATTGGTGCCCGCCACGTTGTCGCGCGACAGCGGCGCCACGATCTCATTCTTGTGGTCCGCAGGCTTGGCGTATTTCAGGCTGATCTCCCAGGCATCACAGATTGCGTCAATGCGGTGATCCAGGTCGTCGTACAGGGCGATGATGTCCTTCCAGGAGCTGTAGTTCTTGGAGCTCGTCGGGACGTCCAGGTCCTCGACGATGTCGTAATACTGCTCGATGGTGTCCTCCGTGCGCTCGGCGACGTCGGCGAGATTTTGACGGGTGGTTCGATCCTCTTCCAGATAGTTGCCGTTGAAGTTCTGCGCGCAGCCACGGACCTGGCTGTCGAGATCTTCGAGCAGGTCGTAGTATTCACTCAGCCGGCGGTAGAGGTTTTGCTCGGAGAGCGTCGCTTCGCCGTCATCCTCGTCCTCGTCGTCATCGTCATCGTACAGGCTGTTGGGGTCGCCGAGGGGCTTTAGGTCATCGTCATCGACATCGCGGTGCAGCTTGGTTACCTCGGCAGTCGTCTGCGTGGCGGCGTTGTCGAAAGGCTTGATCACAAAGAAAACGACCAGGGCGATGATGATCGCCACCAGCACAACGATAACGGCGATAAGCGGCCCGGTGCCGCTCTTTTTGGGAGCGGGGGTCTGTGGCGAAGCGGGTGCGTATGCGGGAGCCGGCTGCTGTTGGGGCGAGCCGCTCGCGACGGGTATGCGCTGTGTGGTCTCGACGGCCTCGGTCCTTGCGGCGGGGTCGGGGCTATAGGCGAGGGGGTCGTCCGCCTTGGCTTGCGGCGTATCAAGGGAGCCGGTCTGCTCAAAAGCGGGCTGGCTATCGCTCGCGGCTGTTTGCTCAACGGGTGCACCGCACGAGGTGCAGAACTTGGCATCATCTGCAAGAAGCTTGCCGCACGAGGCGCAATACCGAGACATTGCCACTCCTTTCGCCACATTTCAATGCAATACGACGATTATACCCAGCATCCAAAATTCCCCATCATACGTTGCGGTGAAATAGGGACTGTTTGGCGGTCTCAGAGCTTCAATCAGTCCCTATTTCACCGCAACTTTGGAAAGGCGCCTTTAGCCATTGGGGACGCGCCGAGCACTGGGGTATCATGGCTTGGTTGATATATCTGCATTTACGCGCTTTGTAGGAAGGGGCTGCGCCCATGGCTTTTGAGCCCGCTCAACATAGCTTTATCACGCTCGAGGGCGTCGACGGCGCCGGCAAGTCCACGCAGGCGCGCCTGCTTGCCCGCGCGCTCGGCCTTGCCGGCTACCAGGTTGTGAGCCTGCGCGAGCCGGGCGGCACTGCCATCAGCGAAAAGATCCGCGCCCTGCTGCTCGACCCCGCCAACACGGCGATGGGCGATACCTGCGAGCTGCTGCTCTACGAGGCCGCGCGCGCTCAGCTGGTGCACGAGGTCATCGCACCCGCCCTTGCGGCCGGCAAGGTGGTCCTGTGCGACCGCTTCTACGATTCTACGACGTGCTACCAGGCGTTTGCCGATGGCCTCGACCGTCAGATGGTACGCGACGCCAATAGCCTGGCGGTCGCCGGTACGCATCCGGCGCTCACCCTCGTCTATCACATCACACCCGAGCAGGCGGCGCTGCGTATGGCCGCTCGCGGCGCGGCAGACCGCATGGAGGCCAAGGGCATGGCCTTCCAGGAGCGCGTCTACCAGGGCTTTTGCGCCATCGCTGCCGAAGAGCCGGGCCGCGTGAAGCTCATCGACGCGACTGCGCCCATCGAGGAAGTCTTCGCGCGGACGGTCGAGCAGGTTCGCGCGTACGGCCTCGACATCCCCCAAGGTGCTGTCGCCGCCGCACTTGCCCAGGAGGCTGAGTAACATGGCCCCCGCTCAGGCAAGCCTGCTCGCCAAGCTCGACACCCAAGAGCGCGTGCGCGATTTTTTGACCAACGCCGTCGCTAGCGGCCGCGCATCGCACGCGTACCTGTTTTTGGGCGCTCCCGGTGCCGGCAAGCTCGACGCCGCATGGGCGCTCGCCCAAGCCTTCCTGTGCGAGCAGGACGGCTGCGGCGCATGCGACAGCTGCGTGCGCGCCTCTCGGCATACGCATCCCGACGTGCACTATTACACGCCCGAGAGCGCCACGGGTTACCTCATTGCCCAGACCCGCGAGCTGCTCGATGACGTGCCGCTGGCGCCCATCCGTGCCAAGGCCAAGGTCTACATCATCGACCGTGCCGAGCAGCTGCGTGCCAACACTGCCAATGCCCTGCTCAAAACACTCGAGGAGCCGCCCGAGGGCGTCATGTTCATCCTACTGGGCACCTCGGCCGACGTGATGCTGCCCACCATCGTGAGCCGCTGCCAGTGCGTGCCTTTTCGGCTGGTATCGCCTACTGTGGCCGCGCAGGCCGTGAGCCGTGCCACCGGTCAGGACATCGCGCGTTGCCGTATGGCCGTCGCCGTGGCGGGAAGCCCCACGCGCGGCATTGAGTTCCTTAAGAGCGCCGAGCGCCAGGACGCTCGCCGTCAGATGGTCCGTGCCATCGACTCACTCATTGCCGCCGACGAGGCCGACGTGCTCAGTCGCGCCAAGTCGCTCATTGTCGCCGTTAAGGCGCCGCTCGCCGAGGTCAAGTCCACGCAGGAAAAGGTACTCGAGCAAAACGCCGACTACCTGTCGCGTGGAGCATTGAAGCAGCTTGAGGACCGCAACAAGCGCGAACTCAACGCGCGCGAGCGTTCGGGTATCATGGAAGCGCTGGCGAGCGCGCGGACGCTCATGCGCGACGTGCTGCTGACACTTCAGGACGAGGCAGCCGACGTGGTGAACGAGGATGTGCGCGACACGATCGGTCGGCTTGCCGCCGCGACCAATGTTGCGGGTGCCACCCAGGCGCTCGAGGCGGTCGCGACCGCCGAGCGCAACATCGCCAGAAACGTTACTCCCCAGCTGGCCATCGAGGTCATGCTGTTCGATATCAGGAAGGCACTGAAATGCCGTTAGTCGTACCCGTTAAGTTTACCTACGCCTCGCGCGACCTGTGGTTTGACCCGCAGGACCTGGATATCCTCGAGGCCGATTATGCCATTTGCTCCACCGAGCGCGGAACCGAGATCGGCTTGGTTACGGCCGATCCCTTCGAGGTGCCGCAAGACGAGATCGGTCAGCCGCTCAAGCCCGTGCTGCGCGTGGCGAGCGACATTGACCTGCAGCTTGCCGACGATCTTGCCATCCAGGGCGACGAGGCCATGGTCGACTTTCGTCGCCTGGTCAAAGAACTCGACCTCGAGATGAAGCCGGTCGGCGTCGAGTACCTGTTTGGCGGCGAGAAGGCCGTGTTCTACTTTGCGGCCGAGGAGCGCGTCGATTTTCGCCAGCTCGTCAAGGATCTGTCCTCGACGCTGCACATTCGCGTCGACATGCGCCAGATCGGCGTGCGCGACGAGACTCGCCTGGTGGGCGGCTATGCCCAGTGCGGCCAGGAGCTCTGTTGCACGCGCTTTGGCGGACAGTTTGAGCCCGTCTCGATCCGCATGGCAAAAGAGCAGGACCTGCCGCTCAATTCCTCAAAGATCAGCGGCGTGTGCGGCCGCCTGATGTGCTGCCTGCGCTACGAGTTCGAGGCGTACAAGGACTTTAAGAGCCGCGCGCCCAAAAAGAAGACGCTCATCGATACGCCGCTCGGCAAGGCGCGTATTCAGGAATATGACACGCCGCGTGAGCAGCTGGTGCTGCGCCTGGAGAACGGCAAGGTCTTTAAGGTCAACCTGGCCGACATGACCTGCTCCGAGGGCTGCAAGAAGAAAGCCGCCGAGCAGGGCTGCAACTGCCGCCCCGACTGCGTGACGCGCGATGTGCTCGAGCGCATCGAGTCGCCCGAGATGCGCCTGGCGCTCATGGAGCTCGACCGCGAGAACGGCGTCGACGTGGGCGATGGCCTGTCGAGCGCCGATCGTCTGGCGGGCACGTCGATGCCCAAGCGCCGTCGCCGCGATTCAGATGCCGATGCCCGCGCTGCTCAGAGTCAGGGCGAGGGCCGTGGCCGCGGTAAGGGTCGCGGTAAGGCCGAGGCGCCCGAGGCCGAGGAGGCCGCCGGTGGCCGCCGCCGTCGCAAGCGTGCGGGCTCGGGCGATGCCGGCGAGACCGCGGCTGCAGGCAAGAATGCCTCACGCGAGCGCGAGGCTCAGCAGCCTCAGCAGCAAAACCGTGGCGGTGGCATGAACCCCACGCGCCGTCGCCGCCGTCACCTGTCGAGCGAGGAGCGCGAGGATGCCTTCCGCGCCGCAGCTGCTCGCGAGGCTGGTGCCGCTTCCAAGGGTCCCTCGGGTTCCGATGCGCCTGCCGACAAGGGCGGCAAGTCACGTGGCGAGGATGAGCGCGCGCCGCGTCCGCGCCGTCGCCATTCCTCGGGCACGCAACAGAAGCCCTCAGTGCCCTCCGTTGCCGATCAGGTCTCGGATGGCGAGGTCAAGGTCACGCGTCGTCGTCCCGGTGACGGCGGAGGTGCGGCTGCCAAGGCCGCGCGCGGCGCCGCCCGCGACGAGCACGAGCCGCGCGAGGATCGCGGTGGCGAGGGCTCTGCCGACCAGGGCCAGAAGCGCCGTCGCCGTCGCCGCTCCCGTAAGCCGCGCCAGGATGGTGGCGAGGGCTCGACTCCGAGCTCGTCCGCACCGCAACCGCCCGCCGGCGAATAGCGCCCGCGAGCGGATTTAACCTGCCTTGCCCCGAGCACATCGGGGTACCATAGTGCTGAATCAACAACCCTCCCTCTGCCTTTGCATAGGGAGGGTTGTGTCGTGAAGAGACATTTGAATGTGTTGGGGTGCCTACAAAGCGTCGGCGCCCTACCGTTTGCGGACGAATTGCTACCGTTTGCCGAGCGCGCGGCGCACGAGGCGCTTGAGGCGTTGTCGCCCACGCGATGCGCCGGCTGCGAGCGCGCCGGCGCGCTTATTTGCCAGGACTGTCTAGCGGCACTAACGCTCATCGATCCGTGTCATAGCTGCACTCGATGCGGCGCCCCGTTTGGTGATCTGCTATGCACCGAGTGCTCGGTCGAGGGTGCGTCCTCGGCAATGGCCGATGCACTCGACCGGTGCCTGGCATGTGCCGTTTACACACATCCGCTGCCGCGCATCATTAAAGCGTACAAAGACGCGGGCGAGCGCCGTCTGGCTCCGTATCTGGCGGAGCTGCTATACGACACCGCCCTGCATGCCCAGGTCGTAGCGCCCGAACGCTTAGGAGGTGTGCTGTCCGGTGCGGATGCGGTGGTGTTTGTGCCTGCGACGGCGGCAGCGTTTCGGCGGCGCGGCTTTGATCATATGGAGGCCATTGCGCATCCATTTTGCGAGCTGTCGGGTGTACCGCTACTCGATGCCCTTGTTAAGTACGGTCATGGTGACCAGCGCGAACTCGGTCGCGAGGAGCGCCGAGAGCGCGCCCGGGGCATGTACGAGACAGTCGAGGACGTGCAGGGCCGCCGCCTGCTGCTCATCGACGACGTCATTACCACGGGCGCGACGATGGCGGCGGCTTCAGCAGAACTCAAGCGCGCCGGTGCCGCGGCCGTCGATGGCCTTGCTATCGCACGTGTTTGGTAGGGGTGGTTTTGTGGCAGTGAAGATTGAGCGGCGCAACGAGCCGACAGGCGAACAGCTAGCGGCTTCCGTAATCCTAACAGGCGCCTCGGCGCTGCGCATGATGCGCGCCGAGCGCCGGCAGATGGGCTATATCAGCTGGAAGGACCTTAATCCCGATGAAGAGCGCCGTGTGCTGCGCACGTCGTCGCCCTCGACCGAGGATATCTATCTTCCCGACTTGGTGCGAATTGGAGCCAAAAGTGGCGAGGTGCAAGAAGATCTGTGCTTGCTGGTGGGATCTGCGGCGCAGCGCCGCCGCATGCCTGGCGTAGGCTGGTCCGTATGTTCCGGGTTGCCCGCCGGCTCGATTCTAGAGGTGGAATCGGGGGTGTACAGCCTATCTCCCGAGGCCCTTTGTGTTGCCGTTGCGCGCGAGGTCGGCTGCATCCAGGCGTTTGCCCTGGCCCAGGAGCTGTGCTCCAAGATTTCCCTCAGCGATCGCGGCAAGTTTCTGCCTCCCTACAGCTCGCCTGTTGCGAACAAACTTGCAAAGGACAAGGACCAGCCACCAGACGTGGGTTACTTCGAAGTCGAGCCGGTGCTGATGCCCGATCGTCTGGCAGATTATCTCGCGGTATACAAGGGGAACACGGCCAAACAACTGCAGCGTCTATGTCCCTATCTTTCGGAAAACCTGCGCTCACCCATGGAGTGCATCATGCTCGCCCTGTTTTCGCTTCCGTTTTCCTATGGCGGGTTTGCCTGCGGACCTTTTAAGACCGACTACAAGATCGAGTTCGATGACCGTGCGCAGGCAATCTCGGGGATGCCTCATGCAGTTTGCGATGCGTATCAAGAAGCGGCCCGGTTTGACCTGGAATACAACGGTGAGCTGGGCCATTCCTCTCGGAGGGGACGTATCCATGATGAAAAGCGCAACACGGGCTTGATTACTATGGGAATCGAGGTCGCGACGGTCAATAGCGAAATGCTCTGTGACATGGAAGCGATGGAAGCGCTCGCATGGCGCATGCACCAGCGTATGCGAAAGCGGTACCGGAATCGTGTCGATGCCCGCAGGAAGAAGCAAGAGGCGTTGCTTAACACGCTGCGGGCGTGTTTTGGGCTTAAGCCGGTCTAATTCACGTCGAAAATAGGGGGTTAATCATATGCCCTGGCCAAAATATGGCAAATATGAGTACTGTCACTAAATCAGTAACAGCAAAAACAAGGAATTTGGGACTCGGAGGCGGCATAAAGTAAGAAGATAATAAACAAATGTGGAATAACTAAGCATCAGGTTGGCGACACTGAGCGCAAAATCTGTCCGAGAGGCCAAAATTGCCTGTTACTAAATTGGTGACAGTACTCATATTTGCCATTTTTTGGCCACAGCACCCTAGGAAGGGTGCCCCGGAGCTCCCCATAGGGGAGCTCCGGGCTTCACAGGGGCACGAATAGCCCACTCCGACCTGCGAAATCTGTACTCGCGATGCGAATGACGCCCCTAACCTTAAACTTTAGCTTGAACTTAGCTATAATGCGCTACGTTCCTACCAGGCTGTGGTTGCGGACGGACGAAATGCCCGTCCTAGTCCAAGACAGACGCGGTCAAAGGGATCCACGTAAGCGACCGCGTGCGCGCGGCGCGATCATGGCGCGTCCTAGATGTAAGCCGCACCGTCCGTTCTACTTTCTTTGGGGCAATACCGCCTCGCGGGCGAGCGGGCCAGTCGTGAAGGTGGCTGCGGCCTCCCGAGCAAACACCCCGGTGCGCAAGTGTGGGGTCAAATACCAGGTCAGCTGGTGGGAACAATCTGATATTCCGCGCAACGCACGGATCGTATACGACACAGAAGGCAGGGTAGTGGACATGGTGAGGGGCAGCTTGATGCACGCGGCTCGGTTAGGTGCTGGGACCGCAGCGGTCATCGCCGTTTTGGGCCTGAGCGGATGCGCGTTCAACCCGCTGTCTACGTTCACGACTCCCACGATCGACCAGATCGAGTACGAGACCGTCACGCCCACGGTGTCGGATGATGCCCTGGTCACTCCCGGTACCCTGACGGTTGCCCTCGATACCTCCGATGCGCCGCAGGCCATGCAGGGCGCTGACGGCGAGCTCACGGGGTATGCAGTCGACGCTGCCCGCGCCCTCGCAAGCCGCATGGGCCTTAAGGTCGCCTTTGTCGATGCGTCCTCGGCAGGTTCCGCGCTCGGCGACAAAAAGGCTGATATCTTTATCGGCGAGATCAACTCCACGGACGGGGACGTTAGCTCGCTCGGCACCTGCCTGTACGATGCCGCTTCCGTGTTCGGTAGAACCAGCGATGGTGGGTCGCTAAACGTTTCCACCGATACCCTTAACACGTCTACTCTGGGTGTCCAGATGTCATCGGCCTCGCAGGAGGCGCTTGCTAAGCAGAGCATCACCGCCAACCAAAAGACCTACCCCAACATCAACGAGTGCTTTGAGGCGCTCGAGTCCGGCGAAGTCGACTATGTGATCTGCGACTCCACGGCCGGCGGCTACCTTGCACGCCTGATGAGCGAGATCTCCTATGTCGGTGCGCTCGAGGCGCCCTCGACGCTTGGTGTTGCGGGCCTCTCGTCCAATGACGAACTGTGCCGTGCCGTGAGCGATGCCCTCGACGGCATCACGGTCGACGGTACGCTCGAGGCAGTCCACTGCGTCTGGTATGGCACGATGCCCTACGACCTCACCACTAAGACAGTATCTGGTGTCAACCTTCAGTCGTCTGGCTCCGCATCCTCCGGCAGCGAGTCCTCCGATTCCCACAATGAGACCGCATCCTCCGAAGACAAATCGTCCAGCCAGGAAGACACCATCACCGACGACGACATTAACAAGCTTAATAGCTAGTTATTGCTAGGGGTGGCGTCTCCTATGCGCTAGGAGAGACGCCTCTTCACGGTTTCAACACGCACTGCCGGGCTTCCCCAATAGGGGAGCCCGGCTTTTTCATCTCTATAAAACCAGCAGGTCAAAGCAAATTTCTAGGGCCAAAACTAATGCCGGTGACGCCCTCCCATAGCGCACTTTGCCACAGAAAAGTGCGAGACTTCGGTATGCGGTATCAAGCAATCGTTATTCGGGTCTTTGGGAATCCGCGTGATTAAATGCACGGCAATGGGTACATAGCCAGTACAGTAAGTCCCCGAGGCAGATTGGAGCCACGTATGGATATCAAGGTTTCTGGACGCAAGACGACGGTAACCGATGCTCTGCGTGCGCATGTGGATGAGAAGATCGGCGAGGCGCTCAAGGTTTTCGATATCGAGCCCATGACGGTCGACGTTGTACTTCGCTATGAGAAGAACCCCTCGAACCCCAACCCGGCAATCGTCGAGGTCACGGTTCGCGCTCGCGGTTCTGTGATTCGCGTTGCCGAGCACGGTGCCGATATGTACGCCGCCATCGACCTTTCCGCCGATAAGGTCACCCGTCAGCTGCGCAAGTTCAAGACCAAGGTCGTGGACAACCGCCAGGGCGGTGCCAGCGCCGCGGATGTCGCGCCGGTCGAGCGCGTAGAGGATCTGGCCGACCTGCTGCTGCCCGAGGAGGAGGACGACCTGCTCGTCCGCGAGAAGGTCATCGACGTCACCCCGATGACTGAGGAGCAGGCGCTGGTGCAGACCGATCTGCTCGGCCACGACTTCTACGTGTTCGAGAATGCGACGACTGGCCTCATCAATGTGGTGTATCACCGTAAGAATGGTGGATATGGCATCATCAAGCCCCGTATCGAAACACTTGACGAGTAAAATACGTTAACTTGCATGAGTTAACGGCTGGCGGCCATCCCATGCGGGTGGCCGCCTTTTTACGTAAGGAGTCGCTTTGATGGACAAGGCTGCATCCGCCGGCCATTCTGACCGTTGCCGCATCGTCGTCGATACCTGCTGCGACTTTAGCCCCGAGGTCGCCGCGAACCTCGATGTCGATATCCTGGGTTTCCCCTTCATTATCGATGGCGAGGAGCGCACGGATGACATCTGGTCGAGCATCACACCCAAGGAGTTCTACGACCGCATGCGCGCCGGTGCCCGCGTGTCCACCTCGGCTGTGTCGCTCGGTCGCTATATCGAGTTCTTTACCGAGTGCGCCAAAGAGGGTACGCCCACGGTCTACCTGTGCTTTACCTCGGCGCTGTCGTCGAGCTACAACTCCGCGTGCCGGGCGGCGGACGCCGTGCGCGCCGAGTATCCCAACTTTGAGCTGTACGTGGTCGACAACGCTCTGCCCTGTGCGACCGGCGAGCTCTTGGCGCTTGAGGCCGTGCGCCAGCGTTCGGCGGGACTCACCGCCAAGCAGCTGGTCGACTGGGCAAACGAGGCCAAGACCTATGTCCACGGCTACTTTACGCTCGAGAGTTTTGACGCGCTGGCTGCCGGCGGCCGCATTCCGCCCGCGGCGGCACAGCTCACGGCAAAGCTCGACGTCAAACCTGAGCTGTCCTACGACCTGGCCGGCTCGCTGTCGCTGATCGGCGTCAACCGCGGCCGCAAGAAGGCGCTCAAGTCCATCCTCAAGTCGTTCCGTGAGAACTACGTGCCCGATCGCACCATGCCCATCGCCATCATGACGGCCGATGCCGAGAAGGACGGTGACTGGCTCGAGGCCGCCATCCGCAAGGAGGAGGGTTGCGCCGACGTCACGATCATTCGCAGCTCCGTGGGTCCCACCATCGGCTCGCACGTGGGCCCCGGCATGGTGGCCTGCGCGTTTTGGGGCAAGAACCGCGCCGACAAGGCGTCGCTTTCCGA
>CAKUFT010000005.1 GCA_934650095.1 uncultured Collinsella sp. | reverse complement strand
GGTATTCTGGCCGAGCTGCTGGGCAAGGAGGTCGTCGACCTCTCCGTCCTGCCCGAGAACACCGTCGTTGTCGTGCACGACCTCACGCCGTCCATGACCGCTACGATCGATAAGGCCCACGTTGCCGGTATCGTCACCGAGACCGGTGGCCGCACGTCGCACTCCGCAATCATTGCGCGCGCCCTCGAGATCCCGGCTGTCCTTTCGGTTTCCAACAGCTGCACCGCACTGCGCAACGGCATGACCGTTGTCGTCGACGGTGGCAAGGGTATCGTCGAGGCCGATCCCGATGAGGAGACGCTCGCCGCTTACACTGCCAAGGCCGAGGCTTTCGCTGCCGAGAAGGCGGCTCTCGAGGCCTTCCGCGGCAAGCCGTCCGTGACTGCCGACGGCATCAAGAAGATCATTGCCTGCAACATCGGCAACCCCGATGACGTGCCCAACGCGCTCGATCACGATGCCGAGGCTATCGGCCTGTTCCGTTCCGAGTTCCTGTTCATGGACTCTGCTGAGCTTCCTTCCGAGGAGGAGCAGTTCAACGCCTACCGTAAGGTCGCCAGCGCGCTCAAGGGCGCTCCGGTCATCATCCGCACGCTCGATGTGGGTGGCGACAAGGAGATTCCGTACCTGCACATGGTCAAGGAAGAGAATCCCTTCATGGGCTTCCGCGCCGTGCGTTACTGCTTGGCCAACCCCGACCAGTACAAGGTCCAGCTCCGCGCCCTGCTGCGCGCCAGCGCCTTCGGTGACGTCAAGATTATGATCCCACTCGTCACCTGCGTCGAGGAAGTCTTGGCTGTCAAGGAGCTCGTCGAGCAGTGCAAGACCGAGCTGACCGAAGAGGGTCGCAAGTTCAACGAGAACATCGAGGTCGGCATCATGGTCGAGACACCTGCAGCCTCGCTGCTCGCTGACCGCCTGGCCGAGGTCGCCGACTTCTTCTCCATCGGCACCAACGACCTGATCGGCTACACCATGTGCGCCGACCGTGGCAACGACACCATCTCCAACCTGTACCAGGTTTACTATCCCGCCGTGCTCCGCTCGCTCAAGAACATCATCGAGAGCGGCGTGAAGGCCGGCATCATGGTCGGTATGTGCGGCGAGGCCGCTGCCGATCCGTTGCTCGAGCCGCTGCTGATCAGCTGGGGCCTGGAGGAGTTCTCGATGAGCGCTCCGTCCATCCTGCGCGCCCGCAAGACCATCAGCCAGTGGACCAAGGCCGAGTGCGACGAGCTCGCCGAGAAGGCGCTCGCCTGCAACACTGCTGCCGAGGTCAAGGCACTGCTCGAGTCCGCAGCTCGCTAATTTGGTATCAGAGGTAACCGCGTGGTTGGAATGGGCCGGCCACGCGGCCCTCACATATACAGGGGGTACTGTAAATGTTCTACACGCTAACCGCTAACCCGGCTGTCGACATGACGGTTTCGAGCTCTCCGCTCGAGCCCGACGAGAACGTCCGCACCGGCTCGGCCAGCTACACGGCTAACGGCAAGGGCCTCGACGTGTCCTTCGCCTTTAAGAAGATGGGCGTCGACACCGTCGCTCTCGGCTTCTTCGCCGGCTTCACGGGCAAGTTCATCGTCGAGGAGGTCATGAACCTGGGTTGCCTTTGCCGCCCGGTCTGGACCGACGGTATCACGCGCATCAACACCTACGTCAACGATGGCCAGCATGAGTACGGCATCCTCAACCCCGGCGCGCCGATCACGCCGCAGCACCAGGAGGAGCTCTACAACATCCTGGACACCGCGGGCGACCTTGAGTGCCTGATTGTCTCCGGCTCCGTGCCTCCCAAAGCTACGTCTGACTTCCTGGCCAAGGTCATGGAGCACGCTCAGGCCCGTGGCGCCGACGTCGTCCTGGACCTGTCCTCCGACAAGCTCAAGGAGCTCGCTCACAAGAAGCCGCTGCTCATCAAGCCGAACCATCACGAGATGAAGGCCATCTTCGGCGTGCCGGTCGACACCGATGACGAGGTCCGCGTTGCCATGAAGCTGGCTCACGAGGCTGGCGTCCAGAACGTTCTGCTTACCCGTGGTAGCCGCGGCGACGCTTACTTCTCCAACGGCGAGGACATCTGGTATGCCAAGCGTGAGTTCAACATCAAGCTGGTCTCTTCCGTCTGCGCCGGCGACTGCACCCTCGCTGCGTTCCTGCACAAGTGGTATAAGAACCGCGACAACGTCGAGGAGGCCATGAAGCTCGCTATGGCCACCGGCGCTAACGTCGCCGAGTCCGTCGGCATCGGCGACTTCGGTCACGTTGACGAGTACAGCAAGCGCGTTGCCGTCCGTAAGCTTGATCGCAAGTAAGCGAAACGCGACATATTCGTGCGCATACGGCGTCCCGGTTTGATCGGGGCGCCGTTTTTTCGTGGGAAAAGTGAGATGAAACCGCCCTTCACCGCTTCCACACCGTTCGCCGAGTTGTTGTAGCCTTTTACCGAAGCGTGGAATATACTTTCATTAACACGTTGCTTCGTGAAAGGAACATTCATGATTTACACGCTTACTGCAAATCCCGCTATTGACTACAACATCTCCTGCGATGGCCTGTCCGCCAACACCGTCACCCGCACCCGTAACGCTGTCTACACCCCCAACGGCAAGGGTCTCAACGTTTCTTTTACGCTCGACCACTACGGCGTCGACACCACGATCCTGGGCTTCTTCGCCGGCTTCTCGGGAGAGTTCATCGTTAAGGGCGCCGAGGCCCTTGGCGTGCCCGTCAAGCCCGTGTGGACTGACGGCATCACGCGTGTCAACGTGTTCCTCAACGCCGGTCCCGACACCGAGTACAACATGGTCAATGCCGGTGCCGCCATCAACGCTGCCAACGAGCAGGAGATGTTTGAGCTGATCGATTCGCTCGAGGACATGACCTGCCTGGTCATCAGCGGCTCGCTGCCCCCCAACACCTCCGAGGGTTTCCTTGCCGAGGTGCTTCGCCGTGTTAAGGCAAAGGGCGCCGAGTTCGTGCTCGATATCTCGAGCCATCAGTTGGCCGACCTCATTGCCATGGAGCCGTTGCTCATTAAGCCCAACGACGACGAGCTGCTCGACATCTTTGGCATTAAGGTGAGCGGTGGCGACGACGAGTCTGTCAAGGGCGCGATGGCCGAGCTGCATGCCAAGGGCGCCAAGAACGTCCTGCTGACCCTTGGTGGCGATGGCGCGTACTTCTCCAACGGCGAGCACATCTGGTTTGCCAACCGTACCTTCGACATCAAGCTGCTGTCGACGGTCTGCGCCGGCGATTCCTCGCTCGCTGCCTTCTTGTCCGTGTGGCACGATGCCCCCGAGCGTGTTGAGGACGCTCTGCGCCTCTCGATGGCCACCGGCGCCAACGTGGTCGAGTGCCCGGGTCTGGGCGATTTTGCTAAGGTCGATGAGTATCAGAAGGGCATCGCCATCCGTCAGGTCTGCTAACGCAACGTATGGGCCTTGGTTTCTTGCTTTGTTGAGCACCCGTCTCGGATTACCGAGGCGGGTGCTTTTTCATTTCGGTGGCAGAGCTCTTGGGATTCAATCGTGCTTGAAACGCGTTTGCGTGTGCGCCCGCTCTCGTTTCTTGCTAGACTTCTTGGAAACCGTCAATCGATATACCCGCAATCGCAGGAGGCCACAGGAATGTGCAATGTTTCGCTCAACGCCACGCTGCCGTCAGCCGCCTCTCTGCGCGTGTTGCGAGCCCTCGAGGATGCCGGTCTTGAGGCCTGGTATGTGGGCGGTTGGGTGCGTGACGCGCTGATGGGATGCCCCAGCCACGATGTAGATATGTGTTGCAGCGGCCTGTGGCAGGAGTCCAAGGCGGCGCTCGAGGCCGCCGGTATCGCGGTCGTGGAGTCGGGCATTAAATTTGGCGGAATTACGGCTATTTGCGATGGCGAGCGCATCGAGGTTACCACCTACCGCCTGGATGGCTTCTATACCGATGGGCGCCATCCTCAGAGTGTGGAGCGTGCCGCGTCGCTCGAGGATGATCTGGCGCGCCGCGACTTTACCGTCAACGCCATGGCTTGGCATCCCGAGCGCGGGCTTGTCGACCGCTACGACGGCCAGGGTGATCTGGAGCGAAAGCTGATCCGTGCCGTCGGCGATCCCAAGCGTCGCTTTAACGAGGATGCCCTACGCATGCTGCGTGCGGTGCGTTTTGCCTGCCGCCTGGACTTTGTGATCGAGCCCGAGACCAAGCGTGCCCTTGCCGAGTGCGCGCCGCTGCTCGATGCCGTGGCGCGCGAGCGCGTGGGTATTGAGATTGAGGGCATCCTTTCGACCGGCCACGGGGGAGACGCCATGCAGCGCTACCCCGAGCTCATCTGCGCCGCCGTGCCCGAGTTGGCAGCGGGCCGCGGGTTTGATCAGCGCAGCGTCTACCATGCCTTTAATGTCTATGAGCATATTGCTCGCGTGTTGACGGTGGCGGGGGAGTTGGCGCTGTGTGACGGCGTTACGCCCTCAATGAGTCTGATGTGGGCGGCGTTTTTGCACGATGTGTCCAAGCCCGACTGTTTCACGGTCGACCATGCCGGTAGCGGACACTTCTACGGTCATCCCGAGCTCGGCGCCAAGAAGGCGCGCGTCATTATGGATCGCCTGGCGCTCTCGCACGACTTGGTGCGCGACGTGTGCCTGCTCATTAAATATCACGACAAGCCGCTGCGCCCCGAGCGCTCCTGCCTGCTCAATATGATGCGCGCGCTTTCGGGCGAGGGCGTCGATACGCCGCGTCTGATTGACGAGCTTATGGACCTTAAGCGTGCCGATACGCTGGGCAAGGCGCCATCATGCTTCTATTACGTCGAGACGATTGAGGAGATGCGCGCGCTGGCGCACGAGCTGCTGGAGGCGGGGGAGCCCTATACGCTCAAGATGCTTGCCATCAATGGTGGCGACTTGATCCGCGCCGGTGTGAAACCGGGGCCCGAGCTAGGCCAGCTACTCAACGCCGCCCTCGAAGCCGTTATCGAGGACAACATCCCCAACGATCGCGAAGCCCTCCTGGCTCATCTCAACTTGAACTAGCTAACCAGTTGACCTGCGCGTTCCATAACCTGCCGACAATTTTTCGGCAATTTGGAATTTCTTCTTGCGCTCGCGTTTTTTGTCCCGTAATATATGTCCTCGCAGCACGGCAGTGCAGATGTCATGTGGCCCGTTCGTCTAGCGGTTTAGGACGCCGCCCTCTCAAGGCGGAGATCACCAGTTCGAATCTGGTACGGGCTACCACTTCTTTTCTGCTGAGGCTTATGGCCCGTTCGTCTAGCGGTTTAGGACGCCGCCCTCTCAAGGCGGAGATCACCAGTTCGAATCTGGTACGGGCTACCATGATTTAGATACCCGGTCTTCTTAGGAAGGCTGGGTTTTTTCTTACCGCGAGCGACCTGTCTGCTATTCCCATTTGCCTCATAGCTTTACGTTCTGCTTGTGGCCCTTACGGGTACAATATCCAAGATAATTTGACTGTGTTAGAAGGAGCCACATGACGGAGTCCTCTCAGCATACATCCAAGCCCCAGGTCGAGGTTGAGGTCTCGGGCGGCGATGACAACAAGAGCGCACGCCGCGGCGCCATTTTCATCGGTGTCGTGCTGGTGGGCTATATCGTCTATCTGGTTGTGACCGGTCAGATGGGGCAGTTCTGGGCCGCCATGTCGAGCGTTCAGATGCCCTGGCTCATTGCCGCATGTTTTTGCATGTTCCTGTACCTGTTCTTTGGCATCGTGGCCTATGCAATCGCCGTCTGGCTCGATTCCAATTCACCCGTTGGCATCCGCGACCTGATCTCGGTCGAGGCGAGCGGCATCTTCTTTGGCAACCTGACGCCCATGATGATGGGCTCCACGCCTGCCCAGATCTACCGCCTAACCAAGGCGGGCCAAAACGTTGGCGAGGCCGGAGCCACGCAGTTCACGCGCTTTATCGTGTATCAGTTTGGCCTCGTAGCCTGGGGCGCCATTCTGCTGCTCGCCCGCATGCCGTTTTTCGCCGAGCGCTATGGCGACATGACGCTGCTGTGCGTCTTTAGCTTTGGCGGTCACTGCTGCATTCTGCTCGGCATTTTCGCCGTCGCGCTCATGCCCAAGACCGTCACGCGCGTCGCGCACTGCATTATCAATTGGCTTGAGCGCATGGGTGTTTCCGCCACCAAAATCGATGGCTGGCGCACCTTTGTCGACGGCGAAATCTACTCGTTCTCCGAGAAGTTTAAGCTTTCGGCCGGGCACTTTTCGTCCATGCTGCTCACGGTGGTCATCACCATGCTGCAGCTCGCGTTTTTCTATCTGGTGCCGTATTTCCTGATGCTTGCCTTTGGCCACCACGAAGTCGACTTTTTCTCGGTCATGGCTGCCAGCGCCTTTGTGCAGCTGCTGAGCTCCGCGGTTCCGCTGCCCGGTGGCACCGGCGGCGCCGAGGGCGGTTTCGCTTTGTTCCTGGGCCATTTCTTTGGATCGGCATCGACCGCCGGCTATCTGCTGTGGCGTCTCATCACGTTTATCGCGCCGACCATTTTGGCCGCGCCCCTGCTGGGGCTTAAGAGCGCCCACAACGAGAGCATCCATGCACGCTGGGATCGTGTGATGCGCAAGCTCGGTCGCACCCCTCAAACGCCGTCTGCGCCCGCTAAAGCTCATCCTGCGTCCCAGGTTACCGTTGACCCAAAGCAACGTGCTCAGAAGGCTTCTACGGCTTCTAAGCCGGCGCGTAAGGCCTACGTCCGTCAGACTGGCGACGGTATTCGCGTGTCGCCCTCCGCGCTCAATAAAAAGAAGCGTCCATAGGGCGATGCACAGCTTGTTTAGCTCCGGGCCCGTTTGTCTATTCCGAATGTTATCGGTGCAGGCAAGCGGGTCTTTCTACTAGGCTTTGCAATTCGTGCAATCTTGATGTTGCTCGCCATTCAAGCACTCGTTGTGGGATAATCCTCTTACGTGGAATATCTCTCATCTGTGGATGAATTATCTAGTTGGAAGGTGCTTCCTATGGCTGCTGCAAAGCCGCGTCTTGATCGCCGTATCGTTCGAAGCCGCAATGCGATTCTTTCGGCTTTTGAGCGTCTGTTGCTCGAAAAACCGCTGGCCGATATTACGGTGAGTGCGATTGCTCGCGAGGCCAACGTCGACCGCAAGACATTCTACGTTCATTTTGGCACCGTTGACGGCCTGCTCGATGCCATTGCCGTCGATGTGGTGGAAAACATCGTGGACTCGGTCGAAAAGACGCTCTCGTCCATGAAGGGCGATACCAGCGAGCGTGCCCTCAGCGCGGCCGCCACGTTCTTTAGGACCATCAACGAGGCACTCTGCAACAATCTGGTGCTTAATCGTCAGCTCATCGAGAATATTCCGCTCGATGACTTTATGGCTCGCCTGCGCGTGCCGCTCGAGCATGAGATCGCTGAGCGCGGCCTGCTGCCCGAGGGTCTCAAGGACGAGATGTTCGATTACTACCTGGCCTTTTTGCTGTCGGGCATTATCGGCATCTATCGCACCTGGGCGCTCTCGGATGGCTCGGTTCCCATCGAGCGCGTGTCCGCGGTTGCCAACGACCTGACGATCAACGGCCTGTCGAGTCTGGAATCACGCTTCGAATAGCGTCAACGCCACATCCCCCCCATAAGTTGCGGTGAAATAGGGACAGTCCCTATTTCACCGCAACTTATGGGGGGATGGGTTACTGGTACCTCAGGCACTCCACGGGGTCGAGTTTTGCGGCACGGCGGGCGGGGTAGAAACCGAAGATGACGCCGATGCCGACGGAGACCGCGAAGGCCAGCAGCACCGTCGCGATCGAGAAGCTCGGCGTAATGGTGCCGCTGGCGCCGAGTTCGCCAAGAACGCCAGAGCCGGCGGCAAAGAACGCCAAGCCCCATGCCAGCAGATAGCCAATCACGACACCCAGAATGCCGCCGGTGACGCACAGCGCCGAAGACTCGGCTAAAAACTGTGCGGTGATATCGCGACGGCTAGCGCCCAGCGCGCGGCGAATGCCGATTTCGCGGATGCGTTCGGTCACGTTGGTGAGCATCATGTTCATGATGCCGATGCCGCCCACGAGCAGCGAGATGCTGGCAACGGCGCCCATGATGAGCGAGAACGCGCCCATAAATGAATTGAGGGCATCGATGGCACTTTTCATGGAGGTCGCCGATACGCTGTCGTATTCGTCGTCCTCCGAGATGCCCTTCATCGCGCGCACCTTGGACTCAATCGTTTTGCAGAGCTCGTCCAGGTCCGTACCCTCGACGGCGAGCGCCGTTACGCTGGGGAATGAGGGGTTCTCGTCGCCAAAGAGCCCCGAGATCGTCTCGCGGGGCATATACAGCGTGAGCGAGCCCATGGAGTCGCTGCCGCCGTCAATTACGCCGACAATCTGCACCTCGCCGTTCGACACTTTGATGTTCTTGCCGAGTGCGTCCTGTTCGTTGCCGTACAGTTGGTCAGCGCCGCCGCGGCTGATGAGTGCCACGCGCGCGCCTGATTGAGACTCGGCGTCGGTATAGGTGCGCCCCGCGACAAGCTTGCTGGCGCCTACGGCGTCGAGCATACCGCTATCGACACCCTGCGCCATGACGGTATAGCTTTTTTCACCGGCCTTGTACTCGGTATAGGCGCTGTCCACGATGCCGATCTGCTCAATCTGCGGCACCATCTTGCGGAGCTTCTCGACGTCCGACTCGGTGAGCTCCTGTGACGAATAAATCTGCACCATGCGTGCCGCATTGAGGCCCAGGCTGTTGACTAGGCTGTTTTGGATACCGCCGATAAGTGAGGTCATAGCGATGACGGAGGCGATACCGATAACAATGCCCAGGATGGTGAGCAGGCTGCGCCCCTTGTTGGCCTCGAGCGAGTGAAGGGCTTCTTGAACAAGATCGCGCGTACTCACGCCTTCACTCCTTTCGTGGGGTTGGCGGATGCGGAAATCGTGGGCAGTCTCTCGACGGTTCCGCGCAGGGTCTGCGGTGCATGTGCGATGTATGCGCCCTCGTGGATTCGGCCGTCGCGGATGGTTACGGCACGGTCGGCCTCGGCAGCGATGCCGGGGTCGTGCGTGATGAGCACGATGGTCTTGCCGCGCTCCTGTAGCCTGTGGAAGGTTTCCATCACGAGCGCTCCGGTGGCAGAGTCCAGATTTCCCGTCGGTTCGTCTGCCAGAATGATGGGCGGATCGTTGACGAGGGCGCGTGCGATGGCAACCCTCTGCATCTGTCCGCCCGAAAGCTCGGAGATACGGTGATCCCAGTGGTCGACCGGCAACGTTACGGCTTGCAACGCGTGCACGGCGCGCATCTCGCGTTGGCTACGCGGCACATTGGTGTACGACAGCGGCAGCATCACGTTTTCGATGACCGAAAGGCGCGGCAGCAGGTTAAAGCTCTGGAACACAAACCCGATGCTCAGGGCGCGGACTTCGGTGAGTTCATCATCGTCCAGCTCGGCTACGTTGAGTCCCTGCAGGTAATAGTCGCCCGCCGTCGGCTTGTCCAGGCAGCCTAGGATGTTCATGAGCGTCGATTTGCCTGAGCCCGAGGGGCCGGTGATGGCCACGAATTCGCCGGGGTTTACCGCCAGGCTCACGTTGTGCAGAATATGGGCGCAGCCGGCTTCGCTCTCATAGATGCGGTGCGCGTTGCGGATGTCGATGACGGGGCGCATTACAGGCCCTCGTCGGCAGACATGCTGCCGGAGTCGCCGCCGTCGGCCGTCATGCCCGCGCTGGTGTCCATTACGAGGGTGTCGCCGTCGCGTAGCTTAGTTGTAGGCACGCCCGGGTTGATCTCGTTGCCCTGGTCGTCACTCTTGGCCTGCGTTTTACCGATCACAGCCTCGTTGTCGTTTTGCGTCACGACGGTCACCTTAACGCGACGCGTCTCCTTGCCTTCGCCATCGGTCGCTACGTTGACGTAATAGTGTTCGCCATCTTCGGTCATAAGTGCCATCGTCGGCACCATGACCACGTCTTCGAGTTGCTCAGTCACCACCGAGACCTCGGCGGTCATGCCGGGTTTCAGGCGGCTGTCAGGTGCTTCGATCAAAATATCGACATTGAACGTTACGCTGCCGCCGCCATAGTTGGTATCGGAGTTTGCCACCGAGGCGATGGCCGTGACCGTGCCCTGGCTCACAATGTCGGGAAACGCAGGGTACGTCACGTTGGCGCTCTGGCCCACGGCGATCTTGGCGATATCTTTTTCGCCCACCTGCACGGTCACCTTCATCTTGGACAGGTCGGCAATCTGCATGCATTGCTTGCCGCCGCTCGTGTCGCTTTCGCCCATGATCATGCCACCCGTGACCGTGGCGCCCACCTTGGCATTGAGCTCTACGATACTGCCCGAGCTCGGCGCCGTAACCGTGCGCCCGGCGGCCTTGGCATTTGCCTGATCGAGGTTTGCCTGGGCCGAGGCAAGGCTGCGTTGCGCTGCCGATACGGCGCTCGTGTCGGTGGATGCGGCGGAGGCACCTGCGGCGGCTGAAGCCCCATCGGCGTCTGTCATCGGGGCGGCCTGTGCGGCGGCTGCGGCCTTCTGTGCGTTGGCGAGGTCTTCCTGCGCGGCAGCGACCGCACGCTGCGCCTCGGCGACATTGCGATCGAGCTCGTCGTTTTTAATGGTCATGAGCACGTCGCCCTCGTTGACGGACTGGCCGGTTTGCACGTTGATTGATGCCACCGTGCCGTCGACAGAAGGGGAGACCACCGAAGCCGAGATAGGCTTGAGCTGGCCTTTTGCCTCGACGGTGGTCGTAAACGTGCCCTCGGTGACCATGTCGGTCACCGGCCCGTTGGTACCTGCGGGCTGCGCGTTTATGACCACGGTCACGACAACGGCGATGAGCACAATGGCGGCCACGACGCCTGCCGCAATGCCGCGCCGGATGAGCTTTTTGCGCCGACGCTCAGCACGCTTCGCCTTGAGCTTGGCGTAGGCCTCTTCGTCAGAAATCTCGGTTGTATCGCTTGTGCCGCCGTTTTGCTGTGCGGCTTGCGCGTTTGTTATGAGGGGAAGCGTTTCGGTGGCGCCCTCGGGCGCTCGCTCGGCATCATTCGGTCCCGGGGTGATGTTGGGGACATTCGACATGGCGTCTCCTTTATAGAAAGTTCCTCGATAAGTATATGCGCCCGTCGCGAGAGACGGGCGCATAGGGCGGTATCTTTCGGAACTGTTATATTTGAGCGTCAGCTCCCCGTTGTGTGAAGGCGTGATTCCCTACGAGTGCACGACCACGCACAGGCCCACGCTAATGCAGTCGTGGAGCGCCTTGGCATCGGCCAGGCGCAGGTTGATGCAGCCGTGGCTTCCGCACCACTTATAGGACTCGGCATTGTCGAAGCTCTTGTCGTTTTGCCAGGTGGCGTCGTGGAAGCCGATCATATTGCCCTCAAACGGCATCCAATAGCTGACCGGGCTCTCGTATTTGGGCTTTCCGGTCTCGGGGTCTTTGGCACCGATGAGCTTGCTTGCGCCGTCGTTGCTGTTGATCTGCCATACGCCCTCCGGGGTGGCGTCTTCGCCCGGTTTGCCGGAAATAAAGTTGGCCTCCCACACGATATTGCCGTTCTCGTCGTAGTAGCGCGCGTGCTGCTCGGACAGGTCGACGTCGATATAGGCCTTCCAATCGGGCTCGCCCTTGGCGGTAAACGTGTCGGCCTTCTTGGAGTACGAAATCTCGATATCGCCGGTCTGCTTGTTATTGATAGCATCCTCGACCTGCTTGGCGAGCGTGTCGCTGTCGATGGACCAGCCAAAGTCGCCGCCCTCGACAGCGCACTCCTTTCCGTCGGCGCGTGTCCACCAGCGGGTGGAGCCCACGGTGTTAAAGCCGTTGGCGAGCTCGGCGGCCCAGCTGCCGATCTGCGACGTATCAAGCGTGGGGTTGGCCGGATCGGCAAAGCTGATCCACTGCAGCACCGAGCTGCCGTCCACCTTGCCGGCATCATTGCCGTTGAGCTTAAGAGTCACGTTGACGCCCAAGAAGTTGTTGGCGGCATCGCATGCAGCCTGAATCTGGTCGTTGGTGAGGGTGCCGTTGAGCGGTTCGTAGGCGTCGTTGCCGATCTTGGTGATATCGACGTTCTCGGCGAGCGACGCGAGCTCAATCTCGGCATATTTGATGACATGCTCGCGGTTGAGCTTCTCGTTGGAACGGGCCTTATCAACGGTGAACTTGCCGGCCTTCTCATCATAGGAGCTGGCGGCCTCGAAGGTGCCCGAGCGGCCCTCGTTGAACTCGTCGATGGCGGCCCCCAGATCCTCCTCAAACTGCTTTTGATCAAAGGCATCGGAGAGCATGGAAAGGTCGACATCCTGATCCAAGTCGACCTCGTCGGAAGCGACGGTGGTGTTGGTCTTTCCGCCCAAGGACTCAACGAGGCGGACGGGCCACATAAAGGACTCGTTGTGGCTAATGATCTCTTTTGCGGCTGCTTCGCCGTCGACGATGGGCTCATCGGACTCGGGCTGATAGGTCCAGCTAAAGTCATCGCCCGTGACGGTGAGCTTGTAGTGCTTCCATGCCGAGTTAACCTTGGTGGCGGCAGACGAGGCGTTAGAGAACGAGACATCCACGCCGGCGATGGTGGTGTTGGGGTAGGCGACCTGCGAGAATGCCACGATGCCCACGATGTAGACGATGGCGATAAGGCCCAGGACGACAAATAGTGTCGTCTTCTTACCGGACTTTTTGTTGTCAGCGAGCTTGCCTGCGGGGCCGCGGCCTCCTCGAGCATGTGTGGGAGCCTGCTTGGGAGCGTTGGCGTTGCCTTGGTGCTGCTGGCGCTGCTGGTTCGTGCGCGGGGAGGCGTTTGCCGCACCACGCTGCTGACCGTGGCTCGGCGCGATAGGACGCGGAGACTGAACGCCGCCGGTGTGCCTGCTCGGCTGCTGCGGATCGGGAATCAGTTGAGTTCGATCGTTTTGCGACATCGTATGCATATCCTTCGAATTTCGCCTTGCGGCTCATCGTGTTTTTACTGGGCTTGCATTATAGCGATTACCTAGTTGATTGTGGTATGGAAACGGTGGCATTCAAAAGAGGTGGGACATTTGTCCCACCTTTAAGTCGTCCTTTTTCGCTATCCGCACACACCGCATTTTGCACAGGCCGAAAGCGCGGCCGGAGCCTGGGCGATGCCGCCCTTTGCCGTCTCGCGCAGGGTTGCCGGCAGCGCGTGGCCTACCGAGAGCATCACATGCGCCATCTGGTCAAACGGCACCAGGCTCTTAATGCCGGCGAGGGCGAGTTGTGCCGAGCTAAAGGCCGCCGCCACGCCGATGGCGTTGCGGTTTTGGCAGGGCACCTCCACGAGGCCACCGACGGGGTCGCAAACGAGGCCCAGCAGGTTGCTCAGCGCGATGGAACTGGCGTCGAGCGCCTGCTCGGGCGTGCCGCCGAGCATCTGCACCAGCGCGGCGGCTGCCATGGCGGCGGCGCTTCCGACCTCAGCCTGGCAGCCGCCCTCGGCGCCGGCAACGCAGGCGCTTGTGGTGAGGTTGAGGCCGATGGCGGCTGCGCAGTAGAGCGCGTCCATGACCTGGTCGTCGTCGAGCTGCAGGTGGTCGGCGAGCGCCAGCACGCAGCCGGGTACGACGCCTGCGGAGCCTGCCGTGGGGGCAGCGACGATCACACCCATCGTGGCTGAGCGCTCGAGCACGGCCATGGCTCGAGCCACGGCGTCGGTCTGGACGGCGCCCATTAAGTTGGAGCTCAGGTCGTTGCTGCCGGTGGCATCGACAAGTTTTGCCTCACCGCCGATGAGGCCGCCGAGCGATCGCTGCGGATTGGCGATGGGAGCCGTGGTCTCGTCTTTCATGACATCGAGCACGCGACGCATGGCAGCGACGGCATGCTGCTCGCCGGTCAGGCGTGCCTCGCGCACGGCCATGACGGCGCCGATGTTGAGGCCCAGTTCGTCGCACGCATCGAGCAGCTGCTCGCCGTCGTCGAAGATTTCCTTTGCTGAGACGCCGGGGGAGAGCGATGAGGCCGAACCGGGAAGCTCAATGAAGGTGGCGTAATCGATATTGTCGAGCTTGCGCAGCATGGGGACGACGGTGTCGTCGGGGGTGCCATCGGTTTCAAACACGGAGTAGGCCTGGCCGCCCACTTCGGTGCGGTAGGTGCGGCAGAAGGCGATGTTCACATGGGCGTAGGCGAGCAGGTTGGTGAGCGCGGCGAGCACGCCGGGGACGTCCTGGTGCGCCACGAAGAGCGTGGAATACATGCCCGAGATGTCGACGCCGACGCCGTTGATGCGGCTGATGCGCATCTTGCCGCCGCCCAGGCTCTCGCCACGGACCTGCGCCGTGGCGCCCGTGTCGTCGGCCATGTCGATGTCGACGGTGTTGGGGTGGATGGAAGCGTCGTCGCCCTTGATGTCAAAGTGGTATTCGAGGCCCTGCCCGTGTGCGAGGTCGAATGCCTGCTTGATGTTCTCGTCGTCGGTATCGAGGCCCAGGATGCCCGCGACGAGCGCGCGGTCGGTGCCGTGGCCACGATAGGTGTGGGCGAAGGAGTTCCATAGGCCAAAGGTGACCTTGGTGATACGGCCCTCGAGCAGGCTCGCGGCCACCTGGGCGCATCGCAGGGCGCCGGCGGTGTGCGATGAGCTGGGGCCGACCATGACGGGGCCCAAGATCTCGAATGCCGAGGTCGTAGCTAGTGTTTGCGGCTTGCCTGCCATGGCTGCTCCTTTGTTTTGTCCCGTCGTCCCGAGGGGCGGGGCATAAGGTTTCCTGCTCGGACAGTCCTGCTCGCACGAAGGCCACATTAAGTGGCCTTCGGCTCGTGCGGAACTCGCGATAAACCTTATGCCCCGCCCCTCAGGACTAAGGATACATGGTTGGAGTCGCTCTGCTGCAAATTTCATCGGCTGGTGACCAATTTCGCTTCCCATGTCGATACATCTTCACCACCTTTAAATAAAAAAGAAGTACCGGTTGGGGCCGGTACTTCTTTTGGTGCATCGTTATGTGGTTGCAGCTTTTGCTGTTAGCCTACAGGCCGCAGGCTGCTTTGAGTTCTTCGACTCGGTCGGTATTCTCCCAGGTGAAGTCGGCGTCTTCGCGGCCGAAGTGACCGTAGGCTGCCGTCTTTTCGTAGATGGGGCGACGCAGGTCTAGGTCGCGGATGATTGCGCCCGGGCGCAGATCGAAGGTCTTCTCTACGGCTTCAACGATCTTGTCCTCGGCAACATGCGCGGTACCGAAGGTGTCGACCATGATTGAGAGGGGCTTGGAAACGCCGATGGCGTAGGCAAGCTCGACTTCGCAGCGGTCGGCAAGGCCGGTGGCGACTACGTTCTTGGCGACCCAGCGAGCGGCGTACGCGGCGGAGCGGTCGACCTTGGTGCAGTCCTTGCCGCTAAAGGCACCGCCGCCGTGACGGCCGTAGCCGCCATAGGTGTCGACGATAATCTTGCGGCCGGTCAGGCCCGTGTCGCCCATGGGGCCACCCACGACAAAGCGGCCGGTGGGGTTCACATAGATGTCGGCGCCATCCCACGGCATGTTCTCGGCAGCCATGACGGGCGCGATGACATGCTCGATGAGGTCGGCCTTGATCTTGCCCATGTCCTCGATCTCGGCGGCATGCTGCGTGGAGATGACGATGGTCGTGACCTCGACGGGCTTGCCGTCCTCGTAGCGCACGGTGACCTGGGTCTTGCCGTCGGGGCGCAGGTAGGGCAGGGTTCCGTCGTGGCGAACAGCGGCCAGGCGCTCGGCCAGGCGGCTTGCCAGGTAGTGCGGCATAGGCATGAGGGTCTTGGTCTCGTTGGAGGCGTAGCCAAACATCATGCCCTGGTCGCCGGCGCCGATCAGGTCGATCGGGTCGGTGGTGGCGCCGGTCTGAGTCTCGAAGGATTCGTCAACGCCCTGGGCGATATCGGGGGACTGCTCGTGGATGAGGCTCATAACGCCGCAGGTATCGCAGTCAAAGCCAAACTTGGCGCGGTCGTAGCCAATACGGCGGATGACGCCACGGGCGATCTCCTGCACGTCGACGTAGGCCTGGGTGCGGATCTCGCCGGCGACGATGACGGTGCCGGTGGTCACGAGGGTCTCGCAGGCGCAGCGGACGTTCTCCACGTTGGCGGGCACGCCGTTGGGCGCGATGTAGCCCTGCTCCTGCAGCTCTATTTCTTTGGCGAGGATTGCGTCGAGGACGGCGTCGCTGATCTGGTCAGCGATCTTATCGGGATGACCTTCGGTCACCGACTCCGACGTAAATACAAAGGACCCGTGTTGGGGTGGGATGGAACGAAGTTCTTCTGACATGATTGTCCTTTCAAAAACGTGTCCCGGCGACCGTTACCATTCCGCCGGGCTCTCTATGCAAGGGCACATCATAGCGCGTAAATCCAACATTCACACCCTTTCCGCACCTACTCATTGGGGACAGACTTAAATGAGTAGCCGGGTGCTCATTGGGGACAGACTTAAATGAATGCAGCACTTGGGGACTTTCCGTTTCTGCCGGCAGTTTAGGAACGTCCCCAAGTGCCGGCAGATTGGGACACTCCTTTTCAGCCGGCTCCGAAGAGTGTCCCCCAAAGACTGGTCATTTAAGTCTGTCCCCAATGAGTGCCCAATGAGTAGGTCGGTGCCCTTTGTGCGGAGGTTGCTTTGTTGCTTTATACTGATGCGGTTAGACATCCATCCTGCAATCGAGGAGATTTCCATGGCATCAGACGTTCGCGTCCGCTTTGCACCCTCACCCACGGGCAAGCTGCACATCGGCGGCGCCCGCACCGCTATCTATAACTGGGCTTTCGCCCGCGCAAACGGCGGCACGTTCATTCTGCGCATCGACGACACCGACCCCACCCGCTCCACCGACGAGAACACGCAGATCATCCTGCGCGCCATGCGTTGGCTGGGCCTGGACTGGGACGAGGGTCCCGAGGTGGGTGGCGACTTTGGCCCCTACGCCCAGACCGGGCGCCTGGACCTGTACAAGCAGGCCGCCCAGAAGCTCTGGGACGAAGGCAAGGCCTATCCGTGCTTCTGCACCAAGGAGCAGCTCGACGCCGACCGCAAGGCCGCTCAGGAGCGCAAGGACCCCTTCCAGGGCTATCAGCGCCGTTGCCGCGATCTTGATCCCGAGGAGGCCCGTCGCCGCATCGAGGCCGGCGAGCCCTACGTCCTGCGCATCAAGGTGCCCGAGGACCGCGGCGACGTCGTCATCCACGATGCCGTCCACGGCGAGGTGACCTTCGACGCCAAGGAGCTCGACGACTTTGTCATCTTCCGCTCCGATGGCACGCCCACGTACAACTTCGCGACCGTCGTCGACGACGCCATGATGAAGATCACCCATGTCATCCGCGGCGACGACCACCTGTCCAACACCCCGCGTCAGGTCATGGTCTACGAGGCTCTCGGCGCGCCCGTGCCCACGTTCGCCCACATCTCCATGATCCTGGGCGCCGACGGCAAGAAGCTCTCCAAGCGCCACGGCGCCACCTCGGTGGAGGAGTACCGCGACGCCGGCTACCTGTCCGATGCCTTCGTTAACTACCTGGCGCTGCTCGGCTGGTCGCTCGATGGCGAGACCACGATCATCCCGCGCGACGTCTTGGCCAGCAAGTTCTCGCTCGACCGTATCTCCAAGAACCCGGCGACCTTCGACCCCAAGAAGCTCGACTGGGTCAATGCCGAGTACATCAACAGCATGTCCGACGCTCAGTTTGCCGACGAGGTCATGATCCCCGAGCTGCATGAGGCGGGTCTGATCGAGGGCAATGTCGAGTACGGCGAGGACTGGATTGACGCGCTTGCTGCCATCGTCAAGCCACGCACCAAGATGCCGGCCGACGCCGTGGCCGTCGCCGCCCCCATCTTCGCTACGGCCGAGACGCTCGAGTATGACGAGAAATCCGTCAACAAGGGCCTGGCCAAGGAGGGCATGGGTGCCATTCTTGACGCCGCCAAGGCCGCGCTCGAGGGCGTGGACGAGTGGACGGCAGCTAACATTGACGCCGCGCTTGAGCCGCTGCCCGAGCAGATGGACCTCAAGAAGCGCGTGGTGTTCCAGGTCGTGCGCGTCGCCGTCTGCGGCAACATGGTGAGCCCTCCGCTGGGCGAGACCATGGCGCTCGTCGGCCGCGACGACTGCCTGGCGCGCATCGACCGCGCCCGCACGATGGCGCTGTAGCAGCTGCGCAAACGCATGTATCCGAGCCCCGTTCACCCGAGCGGGGCTCTTGTTTCTGTACCGATGAGTGGGTTGCTGGAACAAAATAATCAGTAGTGTTTGTCCCATGTTCGAGTGACGCAACGAGCTCGACACTCGTATCGGCCATGGGACAAACACTACTGATTATTTTGTCCCAGCCCTTTCAGGTCCGTTCGTTAGAGGTGGTGTATGGCTCAACAACTGTCGCTGTTTGGTTCGTCGGAACCGGAGGAGACTCTGACGAAGCTTGTGCCTGCCGCTGCCCCGGCAAAGCCCAAGCCCGTACCCGAGCCCGTCACCGCCTACGCGAGCGTGGTCCTCGATATCCCTACGCGCGCTTTATCCGAGCCATTTGCCTACGGTATTCCACAGTCCCTTGCCAACGAAGCCCAGATCGGCTCTACGGCCCTGGTCCACTTTGGCAATCGCGCTGCCGCCGGCTATATCGTCGACATTGCGCCTGAGCTGTGTGACCTGCAAGGTAACGACGCCCTCGACCCCGCGCGCATCAAGCCCATCGAGGCCATCCTCAGCAAGCCGCTCTTTACCGCTGAGGCTGCACGCATTGCGCGCTGGATGAGCCGCGAATATGTCGCGACGCTTTCCGAGTGCCTGCGCCTGTTCCTGCCGCCGGGCGGAAGCCCGCGCGTGGTCAAGAGCAATGACGGCGTGTGGACCGTTGAACGCCCCACTGTCAAACCAATTCAAAACCGTTGGGTCATGCTTACGCCCGAGGGCTTCGACTATACGCCGCCCAAAACCGCGGTTCGTCAGCGTCAGCTTATCGAGGCGCTCCAGTGCGGCCCGGTCACGACGCGCGACCTCAACCTGCTTTACAACAGCATGTCGTCGACTATCAAGGCGCTCGAAAAACGCGGCGTCGTGGTGGTGGAGGAGCGCCGCGCGTGGCGCGGCTGCAGCGAGCAGACCACGCTGTCCTCAGCGAGCGGCAAGGCTCCGGTGGCACTTACCAACGGTCAGCAGCAGGCGCTCGCGCAGATCGAGCGCGCCCGCATGGACGCCCATGGCGATGTGGTGCTCGTCGATGGCGTCACCGGATCCGGCAAAACCGAGGTCTACCTCTCTGCCATCGAGCGTGTACTGGCAGCCGGTCGTTCGGCCTGCGTGCTCGTGCCCGAGATCTCACTGACCGCCCAGACCGTCGGCCGCTTCCGATCGCGTTTTGGCGAGACGGTCGCGGTCTTCCACTCGCGCCTCTCGGCCGGCGAGCGTCTGGACCAGTGGGACATGGTCGCCAGCGGTGCGGCTCGCGTGGTTGTCGGCGCGCGTTCGGCGCTCTTTTGCCCGCTCAGCGACCTGGGCCTCATCATCATCGATGAGGAACACGAGACCAGCTACAAACAGGGCTCCAGCCCGCGCTACCATGCGCGTGAGGTGGCTGCCGAGATGGCGCGCCGCTATCGTTGTCCGCTTGTGCTGGGGTCGGCCACGCCCTCAGCCGAGGCCCTCGACCGCTGTCGCCGCGGCACGTGCAACGGTGCCACTTGGACGCGCGTCGAGATGCCGGAGCGCCCGGGACACGCGGTACTGCCCACGGTCCGCATCGCCGACCTGCGCCGAGAGTTCTCGCATGGCAGCCGCTCCATGTTCTCAAAACCCCTGATGGAAGGCCTGGAGCGCGTCGTCGAGCGCCGCGAGAAGGCCGTGCTGCTGCATAATCGTCGCGGCTTTGCGCCCTTCCTGATGTGCCGCGAGTGCGGCTGCGTCCCCACCTGTAACCACTGCTCCACCGCGCTCACATACCACGAGCGCACGCACACGCTACAGTGCCACACCTGCGGGTCGTCCTGGCGCGTGCGGCCCTATCCGGCACCTACGAGCCGCTGTCCCAAATGCGGCAGCCGCTACCTGGCAAAAATGGGCCTGGGTACGCAGCAGATCGAGGATGCGCTGCACCAGATGCTTCCCGAGGACGTCGCCATTATTCGCATGGATGCCGATTCCACGCGCGCCAAGGATGCGCACAAAAAGCTGCTCGAGCAGTTCGATGCGGCCGATTGCGCCGTGCTGCTGGGCACTCAAATGATCGCAAAAGGTCTCGACTTTCCCGAGGTCACGCTCGTGGGCGTGGTCAATGCCGACTTCGCTCTCAAGCTGCCGGACTTCCGCGCAGGGGAGCGCGCCTACGATCTGCTGGAGCAGGTTGCGGGTCGCGCCGGCCGCGGTGACCGCCCCGGCGAGGTCATCATCCAGACCTATCTGCCCGAGGACCCGGTCATTCGCGCCGTCGCCGAGCACAACCGTTCCATCTTTACCGACTACGACCTGGGCCAGCGCCGCGACGCCCTGTATCCGCCGTTTGTACGCCTGGTCAACATCTTGGTGTGGTCGGCGAGCCAAGACGACGCGCAGGATTACATCGGGCGCATTGCGAAGCTCCTCAAGCGCCGCTGGCATGCCGCCGCGCCCGACTTTTTGCGGGCGGGGAGCGCCGTGCCACAGGTGCTGGGCCCGGCTTCGTGTGTAATCGAGAGAGCCAAGGACCGTTACCGCTTCCATCTGCTTGTGAAGTCGCCGGTAGGGTACCATGTCTCTGATGATATCGACGCCTGTCTCAAAGATGTGGGCTCCGTGCGCGGCGTGAGCGTGAGCGTTGACGTCGACGCCTATGATTTGATGTAACAACCCGAAAGGATGGCCATGGAAGCCAACGGAATCGTACTGTCGCCCGACCCTCGTCTGCGCCAGGAGTGCGCCGTCATCGAGGAGATCACCCCGGCGATCGAGGCGCTTGCCGAGAAGATGAAGAAGATGATGTTCGAGAACGGCGGTTGCGGCCTGGCTGCCCCGCAGATCGGCGAGCTCATTCAGCTCGTGACCATCGACTGCGATTACAGCGACAAGAACGACTACGACCCGTACGTTCTCATTAACCCTGTGATTGTTGAGCAGAGCGACAACCTGGTGCCGTTTAGCGAGGGCTGCCTGTCTATCCCGGGCATTAGCTGCGAGATCGAGCGTCCCGACCACGTTGTCGTCGAGGCGTATGACCTGGATGCCAACCTGATTCGCTATGAGGCCACGGGCGACCTGTTCTGCGTGTGCTTGCAGCACGAGATCGATCACCTGCATGGCAACACCATGTTCGAGAGGCTTAAGCCGATGCAGCGCATCAAGGCAGTCAAGGAGTACCAGGACGCCCTGGCCCGCGGCGCTCGTCCGGGCGAGACCGAGTAGAGTCGTCCGTCCCCTTCCGCCGCAGGGCTTAGGTTTTGCTCCATGCTCAAACAGTCCTGCTCGCACGAAGAGCACATTAAGTGCTCTTCGGCTCGTGCGGAACTGCGCGTGGAGCAATAACCTAAGCCCTGCGGCGGAAGGGGACTGCGTTTACGTGCTCGTCTCTCCCGGGTGCCGTTGGGCCAGGGAGGGGCGTCTTCGCTGATAAGTGCTTTGTTGAGAGGGTCGCCTTTTGAGGCGGCTCTTTCTTTGGTTTTGGGTATATTTGATTCTGTTGAATTGTTCTGGCGTCTTGGTTGGGACTTGGCCTGACGCTGTTTTGGTAGCCGTCTCGGCTCGTTATTGAGAGGGGACATTGTTTTATGCGTATTGTGTTTATGGGTACGCCGGATTTTGCTGTGCCTTCGCTGACTTCGCTTGTTGAGGTTGGGAACGAGATTGCGCTTGTTGTTACTCGTCCTGATGCTGTTCGTGGGCGTGGTAAGAAGCTTGAGCCGTCTCCTGTTAAGGCTAAGGCACTGGAGCTGGGGTTGCCGGTCATTGAGGCTAATCGTATGACCCCTGAGGTTGTTGAGGCGCTCCAGGCTGCCCGGGCTGATATTTTCTGTGTGGCAGCCTATGGCTGCATTTTGCCTGATGAGGTGCTGCATATGGCGCCGCTTGGTATTGTGAATGTCCATGCTTCGCTGCTGCCTCGTTGGCGTGGGGCTGCTCCTATTCAGCGTGCGATTCTCGCTGGTGATGAGGTTGCTGGCGTTTCTATCATGCGCATCGGGCATGGTGTGGATACTGGTGCTTATTGTGCTCAGGCTTCCACTTCGGTTGCCGGTAAGCATGCAGAGGCACTTACGATGGAGCTTGGCGAGCTGGGTGGCAAGTTGCTTGCCGATACGCTTCTTTCGCTTGCCGACGGCACTGCTGTTTGGACTGAGCAGGATGAGTCGCTCGTCACACATGCTGCCAAGATTTCCAAGCAGGAGATGCGTCTGGATTCGCAGATGGCGGCGCTCGATTGCGTGCGTCATGTGCTGGCTTCGTCCGATACCGCGCCCGCTCGTTGCGTGATTGCCGGCAAGACCGTGCGCGTGCTCGATGCTGCGCCGGCTGATGTATCGCTCTCCGAGGGCCAGGTGCTTGTTAAGACTAAGCGCGTTTATCTGGGGCTTTCCGACGGTGCTGTTGAGCTGCTCGAGGTTAAGCCCGATGGCAAGCGTGCCATGGCTGCTTCTGCTTGGGCTGCTGGCCTGCAGGGCGCCGACCTTACTTGGGGTGTTCTGTCATGAGCAAGCTGTCCCCCGCGCGCAAGCTCGCGCTCGATGTGTTGATGGAGGCTGATCGCCGTGGCATGTACGCGCGCGACGTGCTGTCCTCCCGCGCTTCCGCCAAGGCCATTGACCAGCGCGATTCTGCTTTTGCCGCTCGTCTGGCGTTGGGCGTTGCCGCCACACAGGGCATTTTGGATGAGCTGCTTGACCAGTTTCTCGATAAGCCCAAAAAGGTCGCACCGCGCGTTCGTATGGCGCTTCGCATCTCGGCCTTCGAGATGCTCTACCTGCATACGCCGGGTCGCGTTGCCGTAAGCCAGGGCGTTGAGCTGGTGCGCAGCGGTGCTAAGTCTGCTGCGGGCCTGGCGAATGCCGTGCTGCATAAGGTTGCGGATAACGTTGGGGATTTTGCCACCGCGTCCGATGCTGATGAGTCAGAGCGCCGTCTGGTGCGCCTGTCGCGTCTGATGGGTCTGCCGCGTTGGTTGTGCGCCCGCATTATGGCGTCGTTCGATACGCCCGAGGGCGCGCTCAACTTTGCTGGCAACCTGGCGCCTGCGCCGCTCGCCCTGCACGAGAATGCGTTTGCGACCAAGCCCGATCCGTATATCTCGCAGCTCGTGGCGCCTGTCTTCCCGGGCTGCCATGCTCCGATCGATGCGCAGGTCACGGTTGCTTCCGGTGTGTTTGAGCGTGCTGCTGCGGTGGCATCCGATCTCAACGCGCAGCTTATCGCAACGGCGGCCACGCGCCCCGGAAGCTGCCTTGAGATTGGCGCCGGCCGCGGTACCAAGACCTATGTGATGATGTGCCAGGCTAAGCGTGCCGGTTATGAGCGTCAGCATACCGCGCTCGATCTGCACGACCGCAAGTGCGATCTCAATCTCGCGCGCCTGCATAAGGCGGGCATCAAGGGCGTGCGAACCGTCTCGGGCGATGCCTGCGAGCTCAACGAGGTGCTGACCTCTTTTGACGCCATGCGCGGCGAGCAGGTCAAGTTCGATACCGTGTTTATCGATGCGCCGTGTTCGGGTACGGGCACCATGCGCCGCCACCCCGAGATCCCGTGGCGCCTGACCGAGAACGATGTGACGACTGAGCTGCCCAAGCTGCAACTGACGATGCTCAAAGAGGCTGCCGCACGCGTGGCTGCCGGCGGCGAACTCATCTATGCGACGTGCTCGGTCTTTGATGAGGAGAACGCGCAGGTCGTTGATGCCTTCCTGACTTCGCCCGAGGGCGCGGGCTTTGCTGTTGCGCCGCTCTCCGAAGCTCAGATTCTGCAGCTCCCCGATTTCTCTCAGGCCAAGAAGCTCGTATCCGTCCGTCAAAACGACCGAGGCCTCTTCCAAAGCGTCCCCACAAACGCCGACTCCTACGACGGCCACTTCTGCGCCAGACTCATCCGCAAGTAACTTATAAGTTGCGGTGAAATAGGGATTGAATAGCGGCTTCCACCCGCCAAACAGTCCTTATTTCACCGCAACTCATAGAGATGCCTGGGTAGTTAAAGAATCAGCCCCGCGATCGGTGTCGTTCGCGGGGCTGTTTGGTTTCTAGTGGCTATGCGGGCAGTTGGCGCAGCAGCCGCTGGTGGCGCTGGTGCTGGAGCCGCCGCTTCGCTGGTCGGTGTTGTAGAAACCGCTGCCCTCAAATTTAATGCCGCTGGCCGAGAACGTCTTGGCCGCCGGGGCACCGCAGCTCGGGCACACGACCTCGGGAGTCTCGGACATGGGATGCTCAACCTCAAACACGTTGCCGCAGCTCGAGCACTTGTAATCGTAGCGCGCCATAATACTTCCTTTTCAGCACAAAGCGGGCAGATTACTCTGCCCGCAAAAATTCAAACGTCTGTAACTGTACCCTATATCGGGCGTTTTATCACGCTTCGCCCCAGAATCTATGCGTGTTGCGCAGGAGCTGTGCGGTTTTGCCCTCAGCGGCCGCAACGTCGGCCTCGTCAGCCTGCCAGGTCCAGTTGCCCGTGGCCACGCCCGGTACGTTCATGCGCGCGTCGTCGCCCAGCCCCAGGACATCCTGCAGCGGCATCATCACGAGGGGAGCGTCGCTTGCCAGCGCGTCGCCCATCAGCTTGGCCGCACATTCAACACCGCTCGGCTCATCGCCGCCTGCAAGGGAGCGCGTGCACCAACCGGCGAGCGTCGACGTGTCGTGGGTCGAGGTATACAGAATCTTGCCCGGCGTGGGATGCACGCCACAGCGGACGTCGTAATCGCTAAACTCTAGCACGTCCATGCCGGGGAAGCCGCAGGTCGAGGCCATCGCGCGAACGCCGGGCGTCAAATAGCCCAGATCCTCGGCGATAAAGTTGAGCGGACCCAGCTCGTCGTAGGCGGTCTGGAACAGATCCTTGCCCGGACCCGCCAACCAGCGGCCGTCGGCGCAGGCCTTACCCGCGGGAATGCTGAAATAGCTGTGGAAGCCCAGGAAGTGGTCCAGGCGCACGCGGTCGTACAGCGAAAATGCGCGGCGCAGACGGTCCATCCACCAGCGATAACCGGTCTTCTTCATGTGGTCCCAGCGGAAGGTGGGGTTGCCCCACACCTGTCCCTCGGGCGCAAAATTGTCGGGCGGCGCGCCGGAAATCTCAATCGCCTTGCCGGTATCGGACAGCCAGAAGTTCTCGGGCTCGCTCCACGCGTCGGCCGAATCGTCGGACACATACATCGGAATATCGCCGATGACCTCGATGCCCTTCTTGTGCGCGTAGTTCATGAGCTCGCACCAGGCCAGGTCAAAGCGATACTGCATGTATGCCTGCAGCTCGGCCTCGTCGTGGAAGCGCTTATCGTCAATCAGATGCTCATTGTAGCGCGCGACATCGGCCGGCCAATCGTGACGCGATTCGCCTTCAAAGTACTTTTTGACGGCCATGTAGACGCAGTACTTCTCGAGCCAGTCGGCATTGCGATGCTTAAACGCGGTGTAGAGCGGATCGGCATCCTCGCCACCGCGGGCTTTCCAGACCTTAAAGTCGGCGGCCAGCTCCTCATGCGACTCCGGCAGCAGGTCGATATTGCCTGCAAAGGCCGAAGGGCCGGCGTAAGGGGAGCGGAAGAAGTCCGTCGGGTTGACGGGCAGGACCTGCCAGTAGCGCATGCCCATGGCGGCCAGATGGTCGATAAAGCGACGCGTGGGCGCGCCGATCGTGCCGGGCTTGCCGTCGTCGGTCGGCACCGAGGTGATATGGCACACGACGCCCGCGCCGTGATCGAGCGGCTCCTGCAGGCGCTGCTCGGCGTGGTGATAGATGATCGACGAACCCAGCGGGTACAGATCGAGCGTGACCGTACCGTTGTGGATCACGCACTCGTGGCCGCTAATGACGTCGCTTGCGCATTCGCCGAGCGCCGGGATCGTCACGCGATGCGAATTGCGCAAGCTGCGGTTGATGATGACGGTCGCGGACTCGCCGTCCTTGCCCGTACGGTTGTAGGCCAGCACCTCGTCATTGAGCGCGAAGGCCTTGATTTCGCCGTCGATCATAAACGGCAGCGCACGGCGTACGGCCGAGGCGTTCTTGACGATCGCGAGTGTGTCGAAGTCGTGCAGGTCTTCCTTGGTCGGCAGGGTGCGACGGTTACCCGGGTCGGTAAGGCCCTCCAAGCCGTACTCGTCGCCATAGTAAATCGAAGGCACGCCGGGGAAGGTCATCTGCATGAGCGTCGCGAGCCAAAAGCGGCTCTTGGCCAGGCCCATTGCGCCTTCGTCCAGACGCCATTTGCTGCGCTCGCTCTCGGGCAGCTGCGACTCGTCAGGGCCGCCGCCAAGAACCGAAATAATGCGCGGACGGTCGTGGCTCGAGAGCAGATTGAGCGCGCAGGACAATGCCTCGCTCGGGTAGTTCTCGCGCAGGGTCTCGATATCCTCGGCCGCCTGGTAGGCGTTCTTGTAGCCCATCAAAAAGCCGATGACCATGTCGCGGAAGGGGTAGTCCATGGCGGAATCGAGCTCAGAGCCCTGCAGGTAGCGGCGCAAATGACCGTAACTGACCTTGTTGGAGGCGTCTTCCCAAACTTCGCCGAGCAGCAGTGCGTCAGGCTTTTCGGCAAGTACAGCCTTCTTGATCTCGGCCAGGAAGTCGTCAGAAAGCTCGTCGGCCACATCCAGACGCCAGCCGTGAGCACCGGCGCGCAGCCACTTGCGTATGATGCCGTCCTCGCTCAGAATCCTGTCTCGCACCAGCTCGGAATTCTCGTTGATGGCGGGCATATTGCCCACGCCCCACCAGCAGTCGTACGAGCCGTCCTCGTGGAAGGTAAACGCATCGCGCCACGGCGAATCCTCGCTCTGCCAGGCGCCCACACCGGGGTAGTTGCCATAGCGGTTAAAGTAGATGGAGTCGTCGCCCGTGTGGTTGAAGACACCGTCCAGAATGATGGAAATGCCCAGCTTCTCGGCCGCCTGGCACAGTTCGGTAAAGTCCTGTTCGGTGCCCAGAATCGGATCGATCTTGGTGTAGTCAGCCGTGTCGTAGCGATGGTTGCTCGCGGCCTCAAAGATGGGGTTGAGGTAGATGGCCGTAAAGCCCAGCTCGGCAATGCGGGGCAGGTCTTCCTGAATACCCTTGAGCGATCCGCCGTAGAAGTCCCAGGTCTTAATGGAGCCGTCCTCGGCACGCTCGTACACGGGCGGCTCGTTCCAGTCCTCGACCATGCGGCGCTGAATGCCCTTACGCGGTTTTTCGACCTCAGCCAGCGTGCGCTCGCGCCAGTGCTCGTCGCGGGCGTAGCGATCGGGGAAGATCTGATAGACCATGCCGCGCTCGTACCAAGTGGGACGGTTCTCGCGGTGCTTATAGACGGTAACCTGGAAGGACGGAACCTCGGCGTAGTCGTAGGTTACGCCCTCGCCGCCGGTGCGACCCTGCGGTGCGCCCAAACGGACCTCGGGCTGGCCCTCGATATTGCATATAAAGCTGTACCAGATTAGACAGGGTTCGGCGCATTCCAGTTCGGCGGTAAAGATGCCGTCGCCCTCGTGTGTCATGGAATACAGAGATTCCCCGATCTCGTCGACCCAGGTGCGCAGCGTAAGCGTTGCGTGGTTGGGATCGGCGTCCTCCAAAATCACCGAAAGCGAGAGAGTCGTTCCTGTGGTCACAGCGCCAAACGGAGTGCGAAACTGCGGTAGGCGGCTGTTGTGTATCAATCTCATAGTACGGTCCAGTTCTATACAATCATGGCCAACAGGTCATGGACTTAACGCACACTGCATAAGTATATCGTTGTACTTTAGTTGTCTAAACCACAGCCGTTCACTATCGGCGAACGGTTGTGCTAGAAAATCGTTTTACCACACAAATTATCGCGATATTCAAAAACGCCTATACCGATACTATTTGTAGCCAACCTAAAGTACCCCAGTTTACTACGATAAATCGAATGATCTCAACCACGGTCGTTTTGGTGATATCAAAACCGCAGGTAGAAGCGTTGTCAATTTCGACGATTACTCGCCGTGGTCGGCCAGAGTCATTTTGTCGTAGTAAACCGGCCCTCTTTTAAATACGAAGTTTAACCAAGAAGAGGGCGCCTGGTTGGGGCGCCCTCTTTTGCGTTGAGGATTGAGTTTTAATCGTCCGGGTTAGCGGCGCTTGCGGGTGGCCGTTGCCTTGCGGACGGAGGTCTTCTTGGACGGGGCCTTATCCTCGGCCGGAGCGGCGGGGGAGACCGGAGTCTCCTTGGCGGACTCGGGCTTTGCCTCGGGCTTGGCCTCTACCTTGGGCTCTGCCTTGGGGGCAGCGGCCTTGGTCGTGGTCTTCTTGGCCGTCGTCGTGGTGCGCTTGCGAGTGGTGGTCTTGGCGGCCGGCTTGGCCTCAACAGGTGCCTCGGCCTTGGGCTCGGCGGGCGTCTCCTCGACCTTGACGGCCGGCTTTGCGGCAGCCTTCGTTGAGGCGGCCTTGGTTGCCGTAGCCTTCGTAGCCGCAGTCTTCTTCGCGGCCGTGGTCTTGGTCGCGGTCGTCTTCTTGGCAGCGGTCTTTGCCGGAGCCTTGGCGGCCGGCTTGGTCTCGGTGGCAGGAGCCTCAGCCGTGGCCTCAGCCTTTACCTCAGGAGCTACCTCGGCCTCGGCAGCCTTCTTGGTGGCGGCAGCGGTGCGTTTGCGCGTGGTCGTAGCCTTGGCAGCGGTCGTCTTGGTGGCAGCAGCCTTGGTCGTCGAAGCAGTCTTGGTGGCAGTCTTCGCGGTCGTAGCCTTCTTGGCCGTCGTCTTACGAGTCGTGGTCTTCTTGGCGGCAGGCTTCGCAGCCGGCTTGGCCTCGGGCTCGGGAGCAGCCTCTGCCGTGGCCTCGTCCTTTATCTCGGGAGTAGCCTCGACCGGCCTCTCCTCAACCTTGGGCTCCTCAACAGCAACGGGCGCCTCAACAACCGGCTCGGCCACAACCTCGGGCTCGACCTTGGGCTCCTCAACAGCAGCAGGCTCCTCGACAGGCTCCACAGCCTCAACCGCCGCCGGCCTCTCAATCTCCGGATGCATAAAGAAGTACAGATCCAGATACTTATCCGCCGAACGCGTCCAGCTAAAGTCCTGGCTCATGGCCTGCGTGACCAGCTGATCCCACGCTTCGCGGTTGTCCCAGAACAGGCGTGCAGCGCGGAACACGGCGTCGCCCATCTCATCGCCGTTAAAGTTGCTAAACGAGAAGCCCGTGCCCTCGCCGGTAAACTCGTTGTACGGCACAACGGTATCCTTCAGGCCGCCGGTCTCGCGCACGATGGGCAGGGTGCCGTAGCGCATGGCGATGATCTGCGACAGACCGCAGGGCTCAAACTTCGAAGGCATCAGGAACATATCGGCGGCGGCATACATACGCTGCGAAAGCGCCGGGTCGAACTCGATGCGCGCGGCCATGGTGCCGGGGTACTTGTCCTGGAAGTAGCGCAGTCCGTCCTCGTAGTCGCGGTCGCCGGTGCCCAGCACCGCCACCTGCACGCCACCGGCCAGGATGCGGTCGAGCGCGTACATGACCAGGTCCATGCCCTTCTGGCGCGTCAGGCGCGTGACCATAACCATGAGCGGACGGTCGTCGCGAACCTCGAGCCCCAGCTCTTCCTGCAGCTTGGCCTTGCAGAGGGCCTTGCCGGAGCGGTCCTCAACCGTGTAGTTGGCGGCAATGCGCTTGTCGGTCGCCGGGTCAAAGCCTGCGACGTCAATGCCATTCAAAATGCCCTGCAGCGCGTAGGAGCGCTCGCGCAGCACGCCGTCCAGGCCCTCGCCAAACTCGGGCGTCTGGATCTCGCTGGCATAGGTGGGGCTCACCGTGGTGATGGCGTCGGCATAGCGCAGCGCGCCCAGCATGTAGTTGATGCTGCAGGCATCGCAACGCAGCTGCGAGGCGGCCGCCGGAATATGCGCCACGCCCAGGATGTCCTCCATCACGGTGTCGCTAAACTGACCCTGGAACGCCACGTTGTGGATCGAGAACACGGTCTTCACGCGGTCGTACAGCGGCAGGCCCTGGTAGAACTCGCGCAAAAACACGGGCGCCAGTGCTGTCTGCCAGTCGTTGCAGTGCAGGATGTCGCACTCAAAGCCGGCCGGCAGGTGCTGCAGGCTCTCGGTGATGGCCTTGGAGAAGAACGCAAAACGCTCGCCGTCGTCAAAGAAGCCGTACGGATAGTCGCGCGCAAAGTAGCGCTCGTTGTCGATGAACATATAGGTGACGCCGTCGTGCTCGAGCTTCTCCAGCCCGCAGTACTCGTTGCGCCAGCCCAGGCTCACGTAAAAGTCGGAGAAGTGTTCCATCTGCGCCTTGTACTCGTCCTTGATGGTTGCGTACTTGGGCACCATCACGATGACTTCGGCACCGGCGCGCACAAGCGCCGCAGGCAGCGAGCCCGCCACGTCGCCCAGGCCACCGGTCTTCACAAACGGTGCGCACTCGGCCGAGGCAAACACGATCTGCATCTTTTTGCTGGTTTCTGCCATATTGTCTCCCATGTTGTTATTCGAGAATAGCCGCCAGGTACAAACCGGGCGGCTATTCTTCAGTTTACGTGCGATTATGCGACGCCAATGTTAACGAGCGATGGTGGTATCGGAAGTTAACGGAGCCTTGCCCAGCACCAGGATGTTCTCGGGCGTGCCGCGAAGCTCGGTGTTGACGGGCACCACGTTGTTCTTGTCCAGGATGGCGTTCTCAACGCGGGCGCCGCTCTTGATGATGCAGCTCTGGTTGATGATCGAGTTGGTCACCGAGGCGCCTTCCTCAACCACAACGCCGCGCGACAGGATCGAGTTGCGCACGGTGCCCTTGATGATGCAGCCGGCCGAGATGATCGAGTTGCACGCGTGGCTGCCGGTCGCGTAGCGCGAAGGCGGCACGTCGTGGGCCTTGGTCAGGATCGGGCGCTCGGGATCGAAGAGCTGGTCGGCCACGGTCTGGTCGAGCAGGTCCATGCTGCGACGGTACAGCGACTTCTCGCTAAACACGCCCACGACCTCGCCCTTGTACTCATAGCTGCACACGTCGATATTGCCAAAGTCGCCCTGGAGTGCCTCGAGCAGGTCCAGATAGTCGGCGGCCTGGTAGTGATCGATGATCTCGAGCAGCGTCTCGCGGTTGACGATGCAGCAGTCCATGGACGCGTTGTCGCCGTATACGACGCCGGCGCTCACGCCCGTCAGACGGCCGTTCTCGCCAATCTCGAGCTTGGTCTCGTCCTCAACGTTGCGCGTGGCCTTGCAGTACACCACGGTCATCTGAGCGCCGGAGTTCTCGTGCGCCTCGATGATGGTGTTGAGATCCATGTTAAAGATGATGTTGGTGCCCATCATCACAACATAGGGCTTGTCCGAGCGCTGGAACAGCGTCTTGTTGGAGATGATGTCGCGCAGCAGGAAGCGCATGCCGCCCTTGGTGGTGCCATACGCGTTGCCGGGGACCATGAACAGGCCGCCCTTCTTGCGGTCCAGACCCCAGTCCTTGCCCGAGCCCACGTGGTCGATCAGCGAGCGATAGTTACCCGGCATGACGACGCCGACGGTCTTGATGCCGGCATTCATCATGTTGGACAGCGGAAAGTCGATCAGGCGGTAGCGGCCCAAAAACGGGACGGACGCGATGGGGCGGTCCTTGAGCAGCACGCTGCCGTAGGTCGAAGAGTAGTTAGCGGTGATGTAACCGATGGCCTTGCGATTGATCATCGGATCATTCCCCCTTCCCGATAACGACGTCATTTCCAACGACGGCCGTATCCTTGGTGGTATCGACAGAGCCGAGCTTCACGCCCTCTTCGACCGTGGAGTTCTCGCCCAAAATAGCGCGGCAAATGTGCGCGCCGCTCTTAACGTGCGCACCCGGCAGCAGCACGGAGTCCTCGACCACGGCGCGCTCCTCGATGATGACATCGGTCGAAAGGATCGAGTGGCGAGCGGTGCCGTAGATCTTGCAGCCGTTGGAGACCAGGCAGTCGTCCAGGCGGCCGTCCGGACCAATGTAGTGCGGCGGACGCGTGGTGATGTTGGACATGATGGGGAAGTTCTTGTCAAACAGATCGAACTCGGGGTTGTTGCCCAGCAGGTCCATCGAGGTCTCATGGAAGCTGGCGATGGTGCCGACATCCTTCCAAAAGCCGTGGAACTCGTAGCTGTACAGACGCTTGTTTTCGCCGAGCAGCTTGGGGATGATGTCCTTGCCAAAGTCGTGGCTCGAGCGCTGGTCCAGAGCGTCCTCCTCGAGCGCCTCGATCAGCACGTCGGCCGAGAAGATGTAGATGCCCATGGACGCGAGGTTCGAATCGGGCTTCTCGGGCTTCTCGGTAAACTTGGTGATGCGGCCGTCCTCGGGGTCGGTGGTCAGGATGCCAAAGCGGCTGGCCTCCTCCCACGGCACGGGCATAACGCTCACCGTAAGATCGGCATTGTTCTCAATGTGTGTCTTGAGCATCTTGCGGTAATCCATGCGATACAGGTGGTCGCCGGAAAGAATCAGGACGTACTTGGGGTCGTTGGCCTTGATGTAGTCGAGGTTCTGCGTAATGGCGTCGGCCGTACCCGCATACCAGGCGCCGCCGGTCTGCGTCTCGTACGGCGGCAGGATCGACACGCCGCCGTCGCGGCTGTCCAGATCCCAAGCCTCGCCGGAGCCCACATAGGCATGCAGCAGGTAGGGGCGATATTGCGTCAGAACGCCCACCGTGTCGATGCCCGAGTTGGAGCAGTTGGACAGCGAAAAGTCGATAATGCGGAACTTGCCACCAAAGCTAACCGCCGGCTTAGCGATCTTTTGGGTGAGTGCCCCCAATCGGCTGCCCTGTCCTCCTGCGAGGAGCATCGCGATGCATTCTTTCTTACTCATCGATTTCTCCTTCTGTCATCGATGTTCCTTAATTCATTAGCGGCGGGCACGGAGCCTATTCGCGCCCGCCGGGTAATGCCGTGCGGCTAGGGGAGTGCGCGCCCCTACGCGTGCCAGATCTCGTCGCGGTACTCGCGAATGGTGCGGTCGCTCGAGAACCAGCCGCTCGAGGCGGTGTTGAGCAGGGCCTTGCGGTTCCAGGTCTCGCGGTCGCCATAGCTGCCGGTAAGCTTCTCCCATGCATCCACATAGCTGCGGAAATCGGCCATGACCAGGTCGGGGTCGTTGTTGTTCATGAGCTCGTTGTAGATGCTCTCGAAGTTGCCCGAAAGACCCGCAAAGGTGTTGTCCTTGAGCTCGTCCATCACGCGGCCCAGACGCTCGCGATCGCCGTTGAGGGTATCCCACGCAAAGTAGCTGTTGGATGCCCAGAGCTGCTCGACCTCGGGAGCGGTCAGGCCAAAGATGGCCTCGTTCTCGCGGCCGGCCAGGTCGGCGATCTCGATGTTGGCGCCGTCGAGGGTGCCCAGCGTAATGGCGCCGTTCATCATGAGCTTCATGTTGGACGTGCCCGAGGCCTCCTTGCCGGCGGTCGAAATCTGCTCAGAAATCTCGGCGGCGGGGTAGATAAGCTGGGCGTTGCTCACGCGGAAGTTGGGGATAAAGCAGACCTTCATGACCTCGTTGACGCGAGCATCGTTGTTGATGACCTCGGCCACGGAGTTAATGAGGCGGATGGTCTCCTTGGCGAAGGTGTAGCTCGAGGCAGCCTTGCCGCTAAAGATGAAGGTCGTCGGCGTCACGTGGAAGTTGGGGTCGGCGATGCGACGGTTGTAGATGTCCATCACCTTCATGATGTTCATGAGCTGGCGCTTGTAGGCGTGGAAGCGCTTAACCTGAACATCAAAGACGGTGTTGGGGTCAATGACCAGACCGGTCTCGGCCTTAACGTAGGCGGCCAGACGCTCCTTGTTGGCGCGCTTGGAGGCACCCACGGCCTTCAGGAACTCGGTGTCGTCCTTAAACTCCTTGAGCTTCTCCAACTCAAAGGCGTCCTTGAGCCAACCATCGCCAATGGCCTCGGTCACGAGCTTGGCATAAGTGGGGTTGGCTTCGGCAAAGAAGCGGCGGTGCGAGATGCCGTTGGTCTTGTTGTTGAACTTCTCCGGCGTCAGGGCATAGAAGTCCTTGAGCACGATGTTCTTGATGATGTCGGAGTGGATCTTTGCCACGCCGTTGACGCTGTGGCTGCAGATCACGGACAGGTTGGCCATGCGAATCTCGCCGTCCCACAGGATGGCGGTCTGGCGCAGACGCTCCTGCCAGCCCTCCTGCGTGGTGTCGAACGATTCGTGCCAACGACGGCTGATCTCGTCGATGATCTGGTACACGCGGGGGAGGAGCTTGGAGAACGTGCCGATGGGCCACTTCTCCAGAGCCTCGGGCAGGATGGTGTGGTTGGTGTAGCTCACGACCTGCGTCACGATGTTCCAGGCGTCATCCCACTCGAGCTTCTTCTCGTCGATCAGGATGCGCATGAGCTCGGGGCCGCACATAGCGGGGTGGGTGTCGTTGGTGTGGATGGCCACAAACTGCGGCAGCAGCTCCCAGTTCTCGCCGTGCTCCTTCTCAAAGGTGTCGAGCAGGCTGTAGATGCCGGCCGAGACAAACAGGTACTCCTGCTTCAGGCGCAGCAGACGGCCGTGCTCGCCGGCGTCGTTGGGGTAGAGGATGGCGCTGATGGCCTCGGCCTCGGCGCGCTCGGCGTCGGCCAGGGCGTAGTCGCCGCGGTTGAAGGCCTCAAGGTCAAAGTGCTCCTCGACCGGCTCGGCTGCCCAGACGCGCAGCTTGTTGACGGTCTCGCCGGCATAGCCCACCACGGGGATGTCGTAGGGGACGGCCAGGATGTCCTGCGTGTCCACCGTGCGGTAGAACGTGCGGCCGTCCTCCTCAAAACCCTCAACATGGCCACCAAACTTGATGGTCACGGCCTTGTCCTGACGACGGACCTCCCAGGGATAGCCGTGGGTGAGCCACTCGTCGGTGGCCTCGACCTGGCTGCCGTTGACGATCTCCTGTTTAAACAGACCGTAGCGGTAGCGCATGCCGTTGCCGTAGCCGGCAATGCCCTCGGCTGCCATGGAATCCAGGAAGCATGCGGCCAGTCGACCCAGGCCACCGTTGCCCAGCGCCGGATCGGGCTCCTGGTTCTCGATGACGGACAGGTCAAAGCCCATGTCGTCAAGCGCCTCGGCGACCATGTCGCGCACACCAAAGTTGAGCAGGTAGTTGTCGAGCAGGCGGCCGATCAAAAACTCGATCGAGAAGTAGTACACGCGCTTCTTGCCCTCGGCGGTGGCGCGGGCGTCACTCTTGGTGGCAACGGTGCGCGCCTTCTCGGCCACGAGCTTGGCCAGGGCGTTAAAGCGGTCGAGGTCGCTGGCGGCCTCGACGCTCTTGCCGCTGATGCTCATGACGGCATCGCGATAGAGCTCGGTAAACTCCTGCTTGTTGTCGAAGATCTTATTCATACGTTCCTTTCCCCCGGGGATATCTCCCGGAACGGTTATGACTTGTATCCTACGCCCCAATGGGGCGGGTGATTACAGTGGAAACGGCTTTGTTACGCGTCCTTGGCGGTCGACTTAACAGAAGCTGACTTGGCCTTGGTAGTTGCCTTTTTGGCAGCCGGCTTCTTAGCCGTAGTGGCCTTGGCAGCGGGCTTCGCGGCAGCCTTCGCCTTGGTCGTCGTAGTCTTCGCCTTAGCCGGTGCCTTCTTGACCGCAGCAGTCTTGGGCTTCACCGAGGACGTGCGCTTACGCGTAACCTTCTTCGGCTCCTCGACTACCGGCGGCTTATGGCTGCTGGGGCCACGGCGCTTAAGCACCACGCCAGCCAGGCCGGGCACCTTGATCTCGATGGAGTCCATCTGCCCGTTCCAGGGATAGGGCTCGCTCGAGCAGGTGTAGGGCTCCTCGCCGGCATAGCCGCTGCCGCCGAACTCGGGACGGTCGGAGTCGAAGATGACCTCCCAGTCACCCTCGCGCGGTACGCCCACGCGGAAGCTCTCGTAGCTCGCCGGGTCAAAGTTGATCAGGATCACCAGGTCGTCGTCCACGTCCTCGCCCTGGCGCACAAAGCTCACGATGGACTGCTTGGAGTTGTCCGCATCGATCCAGGTAAAGCCGTCGTCGGTGTAGCCGCGCTCATACAGGGCGGGCTCGGCGGTATACAGGTGGTTGAGCGCCTTGATAAACGCCTGATGATGCTTGTGGGTCTCGTACTCCTCGGTCAGGAACCACTGGATAGACTCGTAGTAGCGCCACTCGATAAACTGGCCGATCTCGTTGCCCATAAAGTTGAGCTTGGCACCGGGGTGCGTCATCTGGTAGAAGGCCAGCGTGCGCAGGCCGGCAAACTGGCGCCACCAGTCGCCCGGCATACGGCCGATCAGCGAGCACTTGCCGTGCACGACCTCGTCGTGGCTCAACGGGCAGATAAAGTTCTCGGTAAAGGCGTACATGATGGAGAACGTGAGCAGGCCGTGGTTGCCGGGGCGCCACGGAAAATCGGTCTGCATGTAGTGCAGGGTGTCGTTCATCCAGCCCATGTCCCACTTGTAGTGGAAGCCCAGGCCGCCGTCCTGCGGCGGATAGGTCACGAGCGGCCACGCGGTGGACTCCTCGGCCATCATCATCACGTCGGGGTAGTGAGCCTCAACGGCGCAGTTGACCTGACGGATAAACGCGCTGGCGTCCAAGTCCTCCTCGGTACCGTACTTGTTGAACTTCTTTTGGCCGGGATCGTCGATGCCAAAGTTGAGGTACAGCATGCTGGACACGCCGTCCATGCGAATGCCGTCCACGTGGAAGTTCTCGAGCCAGTACAGCACGTTGGAAACCAGGAAGGAGCGGACCTCGCCGCGGGCGAAATCGAACTTGTGCGTGCCCCAGTTGGGGTGAATCTCGTGCTCAAACAGCATATGGCCGTTAAAGGTGGCAAGGCCGTGGGAGTCGGCGCAAAAACCGCCGGGCACCCAGTCCATGATCACGCCGATGCCCGCCTCGTGACACGCATCGATAAAGTGCATGAGCTGCTGCGGGTCGCCGTAGCGCGACGTTGCGGCATAGTAGCCGGTCGTCTGGTAGCCCCAGGAGCCGTCGAAGGGATGTTCCATGAGCGGCATGACCTCAATGTGCGTATAGCCCATGTCGCGTACGTAGTCCACGAGTTCCACCGACAGGTCGTCGTAGGTGTAGAACTCGCCGCGCTGCGCGGGGAAGGGATCCATGGGGCCGGGGTAGTTACCATACTCGTCCGGCTCGCCCTGCGGCGCATCGCCGTGGCGCTTCCACGAACCAATATGCACCTCGTAGATGTTCAGCGGCTGCGACATGTGGTTATGGCCGGCGCGGCGCTTGAGCCACGCGGCATCGTTCCACTTATAGCCGTCCAGGCTCCACAGCACGCTTGCCGTACCCGGAGGGCACTCGGCCTTAAAGGCATACGGATCGGCCTTGTAGAGCTTTTCGCCCTCGTTGGTCTCGATCAGATACTTATAAAGCTGTCCCTGCTCGGCGCCAGGAATAAAGCCTTCCCAGATAGCGCTCGTATGCACGGGCACCAGCGGGTTGGCTTCCTCATCCCAGTCGTTAAATTCACCAATGACGTGGACGCTCTTTACATCGGGCGCCCAAACGCAAAAACGCCAGCCGCGCGTACGATTCTGCGTGTCGGGGTGCGCGCCCATCTTTTCCCAGCTGCGCTCCCACATACCGATGCCAAACAGATAGACATCGTCCTTTGAGAGCTCCGGTGCGTGCGGAGCGGCCTTGCGGGTAGCGGGCTTTTTTGCCGTTGGCTTTAGCTTTGTATCGCTCACGTTTGATCCCATCATGACGCGGCAGCGTGTTGCCTTGGTGACTAGATGCGAAAGGTCCAGGGCTGCACGAATCGAAGGGACGGCGATAGTTCTATGATTCGTTCCACCTCGCGTGCTCGGTGGAACTTTCGGCAGAAACTACCATAACACCTGTACATTACTTTTATGGAGGAAAGTGGTTTTGCGGCGGCTTTTAATCGGTGAGCGCCATGTTTAGACCACTGGCAGAATTACGATGGTAAAACTCTTGACAGTTTTACCAATTAGGGTTTCAAGATTGTTAGTTTGACGTTTGGTAAAACGTTTTTAGCAGGATGTTTACCATTTGACATCGAAAGGTTCGTATATGTCCCAAACCGCCGCCCCCAACGTTGCTTTTATTTTCGATTGCGACGGCACGTTGGTTAACAGCACCCCCGTTTGGGCCTATGCCCAGCCCGAGTTATTGCGCCGCCACGGCGTTGATATGACGGTTGACGATTTTGCCCAGTTTGAGCACCTTTCGCTGGAGGACGAGTGCCAGGCCTACCACGACACGTGGGGTATTGGCGAAGGCGGCGAAGAGCTATATCGCGAGCTGAGCGAGATTCTCATCGATGGCTATTCCAAGGTGCCGCCGCGTGATGGCCTTCTGGCTTTTTTGGAGCAGGCAAAGGCGGCGGGCATTGCTATGTGTGTTGCCACGTCCACGCCGGCGGAGCTGGTTGGGTCCGCGCTGGCCGGTGCCGGGCTCGATCGCTACATGGAGTTTGTTACGACGACAGGCGAGGCCGGACGCTCCAAGCAGTTCCCCGATGTGTATGAGCTGGCCCTGCGCCGCCTGGAGGAGCGCCACGGGCATGCGTTTGACACCGCATGGGTGTTTGAGGACGCAGTCTTTGGCCTTAAGAGCTCCGGCACCGCCGGCTTTAAGCGCGTGGGCATCTATGACCCGCATGGCCGCATGAAGCGCGATGATGTGCGCGACAACTGCGAGATTTATATCGATAGCTATGAAGAGCTGGACCTTGCTCGCGTGCTTACGTTTGAGGGCTAGGCGAGGGCTATGGCTTGCAAAGTATTAGTAGTCTGTGGCTCACCGGTGGTGGCGAGCGCCGAGTTGTTGCGCCAGCTGGCAGGGGAGTGCGACCACATCGTCGCCGTAGATCGCGGCCTGGACGCCCTACTGGGTGTCGGATTGAGTTGCGACGTATACGTTGGTGACGCTGACACAGTGAGCGATGAGGGCCGCGCCCTAGTCGACGCAGCCAAAGACTTCGAAGTAGAGCGCCACAACCCCTACAAGGACTACACCGATCTGGCCTTGGCGTTGGACACCATCCGCCGCCGCTGGCCAGCCGCCGAACTATACGCAACCTGCGCCACCGGAGGCCGCCCCGACATGGCCCTTAGCGTCCTAGGCCTACTATCAGCCTACACCGACGCCCCCGTCTGGATCTGCGAAGACGAAACCACAGCCCGCATCCTTCACGCCGGCGAATCGTGGACCATCGAAGGTGCCGAAGGCAAGACCTTCTCTATCATCGCAATCGCCCCCAACACCAAGGTCAGCGAGCACGGCCTAGAATGGGAGCTGGATCACGCCCCGCTAGCCCCACTAGCCGACACCGGCATCAGCAACGTCGTCAGGTCTATAGCAACGATTGACGTTCACTCGGGAGTTGCAATAGCGTATTTGCTCCATCAGGGTTTTATCGGGACGGCGGATAAAAAATAATCGCTCGTAGAGTGATTATTTTTGCCCCGTCCCAGGAAAACCCGTAAGGAGGATAGCCAATTCAAAATTCTCCCTTGCATCCCAAAACACATTCCCCTATAGTATCCCCTTGTCACGGGGGCGTAGCTCAGCTGGGAGAGCGCTTGACTGGCAGTCAAGAGGTCAGGGGTTCGATCCCCCTCGTCTCCACCATCGTGAATGTAAAGGCTTTCGGTATTCCGAAGGCCTTTTTTCATGCTAAAGCACCGCGCACCACAAACCTCACCTACGCCAACAAAAAGTTGCACAATTTATTTCCCATGTCTGTACATAGTTTGTTGTCCATACGCAATTACCAGTGCAGCTCGCTGCTCCAGTTGGGCTTCAGGAACGCTCCCAATTTTTTCCAGCACCACAATAACCTGCGCCAACGTGAACAACATCCCAAAACAACCCCCTTAAGCACGTCAAATGAACGATATGTTGTCCAACGCAGCCCAAATCAGTTTCACTAACAGCTTGTGCTAGGATACCTAACGTTACATGAGTTCAACTGTGCTCACGGCTCCAGCAAGTCACAAAGCGCAGGGTCGATCAGCATCCGGCCGTAACGGCGGTGTTAGAAAAACCACGAGCTCCAATATCGATTGTCATGCACGTTTTGCACTTGCTTTTGCGGCTATTTATAAGTTCGCATTAGAAGGTGCAATAAGTTGTTTCGGCAAACCACGGCAGTCCTTCAGCTGTTTGCGTGCGGTCCAGTTTTGTACCCGCTTGACTGGGTCGCACGCAGCCAGCTGGAGACGCGGTCATTTTGCGATACACGTCCGCGTCTCCAGCAACTGCGCTTATACATACCGTTCACGGTGGGGCAGAGCCACGTGCTTGTCTAACTGGGCTCAGGGTTTGAATATGGATCGCCTTCGCGCACAAGCGCCCTGGCGAAGCCATACACAAACCTCGTGAGCCACACGTAAGACAGCAAGGGGGGTGGTGCTCGTGTGGTATGTGATCCAGGTCATTAACGGTCGTGAAGACGTAATGCGCGAGCGCATCGAGCGCATGGTGCCGGCGAGCGCCATGCAGGAGCTCTTTTTTCCCCAATTTCAAACCGAGATTAAAGTTCACGGCGAATGGGTCAATACGACCAAGCCGCTCTTTCCCGGTTATCTTATCTGCGACACGGCAGATCCCCGTACCGTGCAACAGTATCTGCTACGCATGGACGACTTTGCCCGGGTGCTTTCCCAGGACGGTCAGTTTGTGCCGCTGGCAAAAGAAGAGGTTCAGCTTATTGGCGGCTTTACGCATAAGGGAGACCGCGTAGTTCCCATGAGCGAGGCCCTAAAAGACGGCGACCAGGTCGTAGTGACGGCAGGTCCGCTGCTAGGCCACGAAGGCCTTATCAAAACCATTAACAGACGCAAGAGCACTGCTTATTTGGAGCTCGACCTGTGCGGCCGACGCGTAACTACGCGCGTTGGCCTTGCCGTGCTTTCGGCCGAGCAGCGCGTAATGCGAAACCTTAAAAAGGCGATCGCCTAGCTGCAGACGGTCGCTATGCAGAACAGGGAGGATCCCCGACCTGGGGACGAAGTGTTGGAAGAGAACGTGTCGGATAAACCTCAATATGCAACGGATGCGCCCGCGGGGGCGGCGCTCATCGCCCAGGCCATGGAACGGCGTGAGGGCGCCGGTCGCTACAAGGCCATGCAATCCATCATAGACTGGGATCGCTCGCGCCTGGCCTACCGTACCGTCAAGCGCGCGTTCGACATCGTGTTCAGCAGTGTCGCGCTCGTCGCTATCGCGATTCCAAGCCTAATTCTCGTCGCGGCCATCCGGTTGGAGAGCGAGGGCAGCCCCTTCTACAGCCAGATCCGCGTGGGACAGACCCGCCCCGACGGCAGCCTGACAACATTCCGAATGTGGAAGTTCCGTTCCATGTACAAGGACGCCGACGAGCGCCTCGTCGAGCTAATGGATCAAAACGAGATCGACGGCGCCATGTTCAAGATGAAGGAGGACCCGCGCATCACCAAGATCGGGAAATTCATCCGCAAACATTCCATCGACGAGTTCCCGCAGTTCCTGAATGTGTTCCTGGGCCAGATGTCGGTCGTGGGCCCGCGTCCGCCGTTGCCGAATGAGGTGGCCGAGTACACCGAGCACGACCTGCAGCGCCTGGCCGTGAAGCCCGGCATTACCGGATGGTGGCAGGTTACTGATCGAAACTCAACTGGTTTCGACGGTATGGTCCAGCGAGATCTTGAGTACATTGCGAGGCGTGGCATTCTCACCGACTTAAGGATTATCGCCCTCACCGTTATTGAAGTAATCACGGGAAAGGGTGCGTTTTAGTGCTTAAGTCCTATGATCATTATCACGAATTAAACCGTGTGCCCGTGATCGATGTCCCGATCACGGGCACCAATATGTCTGAATGCGTCGATTTCATTACTCATAATATCGACAATCTACATGGCGAGTATATCTGCGTCTCTAACGCCCATACGTCGGTCATGGCCCATGACGATCCCAGCTACTGGTCCTGTCAGGCTGAGTCCGTTATGTCCGTTCCCGATGGGAAGCCCCTATCGGTTGTCGGCCGAAAGACGGTCACGTCGATGGGGCGCGTGACCGGTCCGGATCTGATGCGCGAGATTTTCAGTATTTCCGCTCAGCACGGATGGAGCCATTACTTCTACGGCAACGAACAGATAAACCTCGAGGCGCTCAAGGAATCTCTTCAGGAAGAGTATCCAGGCTTGGAAATTGCTGGCATGGAGCCTTCCGTCTTTCGTCCGCTTTCCAATGGCGAGAAACGAGACCTTTCACGACGCATTGCCGATTCTGGCGCCGACTTTGCATGGATTGCACTTGGCGCTCCGCGCCAGGAAGTCCTCATGCACGAGCTTAAAGGCGGCCCTCAGCCACTGATGATCGGCGTAGGGGGTGCCTTCAACGTCCTCGCCGGCGTGGTGCCGGAGGCACCGATTTGGATGCAGAACCTAAGTCTCGAGTGGCTATACCGCCTGATGCAGGAGCCGAAGCGATTATTCAAACGATATCTCGTTACTAATACCAAATTTCTCTTTTACCAGTTCACGGGCGCTAAACGCAAGGAAGGCAAGTAGATGAAACCCACCACCGCATTCAAAGACAAGACCCTCATGATCACGGGCGGCACCGGCTCGTTCGGCAACACCGTGCTCAAGCACTTCATGGACACCGACCTGGCAGAGATCCGCATCTTCTCCCGCGACGAGAAGAAGCAGGACGACATGCGCCACCGCCTGCAGGAGAAGTCGCCCGAGCTCGCCTCCAAGGTGCGCTTCTTTATCGGCGACGTGAGGAACGCCCAGTCGGTGCGCGACGCCATGCACGGCGTGGACTACATCTTCCACGCCGCCGCCCTCAAGCAGGTCCCCTCCTGCGAGTTCTTCCCCATGGAGGCCGTGCGCACCAACGTCATCGGCACGGACAACGTCCTGCACGCCGCCATCGACGAGGGCGTGGACCGCGTCGTGTGCCTGTCCACCGACAAGGCGGCATACCCCATCAACGCCATGGGCAAGTCCAAGGCCATGATGGAGTCCATCATCTACGCCAACGCCCGCAACGGCGCCGGCCGCACCACCATCTGCTGCACCCGCTACGGCAACGTCATGTGCTCGCGCGGCAGCGTCATCCCGCTGTTCATCGACCGCATCCGCAAGGGCGAGCCCCTCACGGTCACCGACCCCAACATGACCCGCTTCCTCATGAACCTGGACGAGGCCGTGGACCTGGTCCAGTTCGCCTTCGAGCACGCCAACCCCGGCGACCTGTTCATCCAGAAGGCGCCCGCCTCCACCATCGGCGACCTCGCCGAGGCCGTGCAGGAGGTCTTCGGGCACGTGGGCACCCAGGTGATCGGCACCCGCCACGGCGAGAAGCTCTTCGAGACCCTCATGACCCGCGAGGAGCGCCTGAGGGCCGAGGATATGGGCGGCTACTACCGCGTCGCCTGCGACTCGCGCGACCTGAACTACGACAAGTTCGTCGTCGACGGCGAGGTGGAGACCCAGGCAGACGAGTCCTACACCTCCCACAACACCGAGAGGCTCGACGTGGAGGGCACCATCGCCAAGATCAAGACCGCCGAGTACGTGCAGTTGGCCCTGGAGGGCCGCGAGCACGAGGCGGTGCAGTAGGGTGCGCGTCCTCGTCACCGGCGCCAGGGGCTTCGTCGGGAGGAACCTCTGCTGCGCCCTGAAGAACATCCGCGACGGCAAGGACCGCCGCGAGAAATACCAGGCGCTGCTGCCGCTCGAGGTCATGGAGTACGACATCGACTCGACTCCGGAGGAGCTCGACGACTACTGCTCCCGCGCCGACTTCGTGTTCAACCTGGCCGGCGTCAACCGCCCCGAGGACCAGTCCGAGTTCATGGAGGGCAACTTCGGGTTCGCATCCACGCTGCTCGACACCCTGGAGAGCCACGGTAACAGATGCCCCGTCATGCTCTCAAGCTCCGCGCAGGCGAGCCTCTCCGGTCGCTTCGAGGGCTCGGTCTACGGCGAGTCGAAGCTGGCGGGGGAGCGCCTATTCCGCGAGTACTCCGAGCGTACCGGGGCGCCGGTCCTCATCTACCGCTTCCCGAACCTCTACGGCAAGTGGTGCCGCCCGCGCTACAACTCCGCCGTGGCGACCTTCTGCGACGCCATCGCCAACGGGCGCCCCTACACCGTCAACGACCCCTCGGTGGAGCTCGAGCTCCTCTACATAGACGACCTCGTCGGCGAGATGCTGGGGGCCCTTTTGGGGCTGGAGCACCGCTGCGGCTACGAGGGCCTCGAGCGAGTCGAGGGCGAGGACTTCTGCTACGTTCCCGATACCGACGTGAAGACCCTGGGCGAGATCGTCTACCTGCTGGGGTGCTTCCGCGACAGCCGCGAGACGCTCTCGGTGCCCGACCTCGCTAAGGGCTCCTTCTCCAAGAAGCTGTGGAGTACGTTTCTGTCCTACTACGAGCCGGGGCACTTCGCCTACGGCCTCAAGCCGAACGTGGATGACCGCGGCTCGTTCACCGAGTTCCTGCGCACGCCGGAGCGCGGCCAGGTCTCGATCAACGTCTCGAGGCCCGGCATCACCAAGGGCAACCACTGGCACATGAGCAAGTGGGAGCGGTTCCTGGTGGTCTCCGGCACCGCGAGCATCAGGCTCAGGAAGGTGGGGGAGGACGCCGAGGGCAGGCCGTACCCCGTCGACGAGTACGTCGTCTCCGGCTCGGACATGCGCGCCGTGGAGATGATCCCCGGCTACACGCACTCCATCACCAACCTGTCCGACACCGAGGACCTCGTGACGGTCATGTGGGCCAACGAGCCCTTCGACCCCGAGAGCCCCGACACCTACTACGAGGAGGTCTAGACGCATGGGCAAGGACTATTCCGATATCGCATTCAGGGACGACGGCCGCCTGAAGCTGCTCATCATCGTTGGCACCCGCCCCGAGGTCATCCGCCTGTCAGAGGTCATCAAGAAGTGCCGCCGCCACTTCGACTGCCTGCTGGCGCACACCGGGCAGAACTACGACTACACGCTCAACGGCATCTTCTTCCGCGACCTGTCGCTGGAAGACCCGGACGTCTACCTGGACGCCGTGGGCGCCGACTTGGGCGAGACCGTGGGCAACATCATCGCCGCGAGCTATAAGCTCATGGTTGAGGTGAAGCCCGACGCGCTGCTGATCCTGGGCGACACCAACAGCTGCCTGTCCGCCATCGCGGCCAAGCGCCTGCACATCCCCATCTTCCACATGGAGGCGGGCAACCGCTGCAAGGACGAGTGCCTGCCCGAGGAGACCAACCGCCGCATCGTCGACGTCATCTCCGACGTCAACCTGGCCTACTCCGAGCACGCGCGCCGCTACCTCAAGGACACCGGCTGCGCCCCGGAGCGCACCTACGTCACGGGCTCGCCCATGGCCGAGGTCCTGCGCTCCAACCTGGACAAGATCGAGGCCTCGAATATCCTCTCCGAGCTCGACTTGGAGCCTAAGCGCTACATGCTGCTCTCCGCCCACCGCGAGGAGAACATCGACACCGAGGCGAACTTCACGAGCCTGTTCACCGCGATCAACGCGCTGGCCGAAAAATACGACATGCCGATCCTGTACTCCTGCCACCCGCGCTCCCGCAAGCGCCTGGAGGCCACCGGCTTCAAGCTGGACCCGCGCGTGCGCATGCACGAGCCCATGGGCTTCCATGACTACAACTGCCTGCAGATGAACGCCTTCGCGGTGGTGTCGGACTCCGGCACCCTGCCCGAGGAGTCGAGCTTCTTCGCGTCTATCGGCCGCCCGTTCCCGGCGGTGTGCATCCGCACTTCCACTGAACGCCCCGAGGCCCTGGACAAGGCCTGCTTCACGCTCGCCGGCATTTCCGAGAAGGGCCTGCTCCAGGCTGTCCACACCGCCGTCGAGCTCGACGCGGAAGGGTCGCTGCCCGAGGCGCCCGTTCCCGACTACGCTGATGAGACCGTGTCTACCAAGGTGGTCAAGATCATCCAGAGCTACACCGGCGTCGTGGACAAGATGGTGTGGAGGAAGGCTTAATAATGGATCTCGCCTATAGGATCCTCGACGGAGTCTCCCGTGCTTATAACAAGCTACTTCTTATGCCCTCGCTACGACGCTCTTTTGCTTCATGCGGCGAGAACGTGACACTCGGCCGCCGCAGCGAAATCTCCGGAGCGGGAAATATCTACATGGGTCACAACGTGTACCTGGGTCCCGGAACAACGCTGCTCACGACCCGAGCGAAAATTCGCATCGGCGACTATGTCATGAGCGGACCTAACTTAACCGTGGTTACAGGTGACCACCGCACGGATATTCTCGATCGTCCCATGATGGAACTTACAGATGAGGAGAAGACTCCCGATAACGACCAAGATGTCGTTATCGGTAACGACGTGTGGATGGGCTGTGGCGTAACGATCCTCAAGGGTGTCCATATCTCTGATCACTGCGTAATTGCTGCTGGCGCCGTCGTGACCAAAGATGTGGAGCCTGAGTATTCAATTTGGGGGGGGGTTCCCGCTCACTGCCTAGGTTCGCGGCTTAAGGATGACGATGGTTTCAGTTGATAATAGAGTGAACGCGAAAGTTCTGATGGTCGGCCCCGACCTTTCTCTGCATGGCGGGATTGTCTCCGTCGTACGGGGCTATCTTGATGGAGGTCTCCCTGAGGCATGCGATGCCTTTGAGTACCTGGGGACGGGGGTCGGTTCCTCAAAATTCGGTAAGTCTCTCGCATTTACGCGGGCGCTAGCGCGCTATGTGAGGGTCATGTCTTCCTATGACATCATTCACCTACACATTAGTGCCCGTGGGTCCTACAAACGTAAGTCAATTATGGCCCGTATGGCACATAAAGCAGGCAAGTACGTAATACTGCACGATCACGACGGGGAGTTTAAGAAGGCTTTTGAAGAGGGTGGAGACGCCTACCGTCGTGATGTAAGGGAGACCTTTAGCATCGCCGACCGAGTTGTGGTTTTGTCGGAAGAGTGGCGTGACTACTTTGCAGAAAACGTTTGTGACTCTGAAAAGATTGTCGTTGTCCATAACGGTGTTAAAGTGCCGGCGCAGCCGTGCTCACCTTGTTCGCGTCAAGACGTCCTGTTTTTAGGACGTCTTGACGCGAACAAGAGCCCGGATGTTCTCTTGCGCGCGTCAAGAGAAGTCCTGTCGCGTTTCTCGGAGACTAAAATTGTCTTTGGCGGAGACGGTGAAATCGAGAAGAACAAAGCGCTCGCTGAGGAGCTAGGTATTGCTGACCGCTGCGAGTTTTGCGGCTGGGTCACCGGTGGCGGACGCGAAGCCCTGTTCGAGCGGGCCGCGGTGTACTGCCTTCCCTCTAAGAATGAAGGCATGCCCATGAGCGTTCTCGAGGCAATGTCTCACGGCATACCCACCATAGCCACAGCCGTCGGCGGAGTACCACGGCTCATTGAAAGCGGCACTAATGGATTCCTTATCAAAGTCGACGATGTCAATAACCTCGCTCTTTTGATTAATAAGTTGTTGTTCGATTCTGAACTTCGTAAAGAAATAGGCGATGCTGGAAGAAAAGTTGTTGCCGATCGATTCAATTCCAAACATTCAATTGAACAAATACTAAATCTGTACAAAGAAACAGATTCATGCATTCAATATGGCAGCAGGGATGATGAATGACCTCGATTGAAAAGGCCAAGAAGCCACAAAATTACGGAAATTTATATCAATATCTATTATGGCTTAGTATTTTTCTGTTGGTGTTTGAAGATCCAATCCAGCAGTGCTTTCCGATATTTGGATATTATGACGAAGTTTTTGCACTGTTTGGGGGATTGTATTATTTATTTTCTCGACGCAGCAAAGTGTTTTTAGGAATATGGTGGCTCATTGTTCTATATGTAACTGCTGGTTTGATGAGTTCATGTCTATATTCAACCCAGCCAATACTAGCATGCATAGGAGATACATTCCTAAATTTAAAATTCTATCTGGCCATGGCATTTGGGCTTGCAGCAAGTAACGACTTTGTTTCCGTTCATCGAGAAAAGATGATCCTCATTGTTCGTTTTTTGACATACTGCCTGACGGGATTATTGCTTCTAAATTTTGTTTTTAACTGGTTTCCTGGTCAAGAGTTCAGATTTGGTATAGCGATACCAAAATTGTTTTTTTCTCATTCTGAATACCTTGCCGGAGCGCAAATTATTCTTCTCGCAATCGGATTATATTTGACGAGAAACCTTGGCGTAGGAACTTACGCATGGGTTTTTTTTGCTGCTTTAAATGTATTTTGCACATTTCGATATAAAGCAATGGCAGCTGCCATCTTTGCCATTGCTCTATTTTATGTTGTGCTAGTCCGGCGAAAATCTATTTCAAAATGGAATTTGATTTGCTTATGCATCATTGCTGTGTTCATTGCTTGGGGTCAAATAGTTGAGTATTACTTCGCTGGAAATGAAACTGCACGTGACTTGCTCGGGACCACATCCTTGCAGATAGCTTTTGATTATTTTCCGCTTGGCACTGGTTTTGGGTCGTTTGCATCTTACATGTCTAAAGTTTATTACTCTCAAGTGTATTTTTCTTACCATCTATCGTCTGTTTACGGTCTTATGAATATTCCTGATGGCGGCTCCTTTATTTCGGATGTGTACTGGCCTATGGTTCTTGGGCAAACCGGGTTTTTAGGACTCCTTTGCATTCTTTCAATTTATATAAAGCTTTTTAAAATGATTCAGAGTGGATCCAGTAAGGACCCTAATAGGTACATTTGCTTACTTCTTCTATTTCTATATTTGTTGATACAGTCGACAGCTTCAGCAGCTTTTGTTGGCCCCCTTTCAGTTCCAATTGGCTTTTTACTAGGGGCGTTAGCTTTTGATAGAAGAATTATAGTCGGTTCAATTAAATAATGATCTCCTTGAACGGGGAGAAACAATCACTACTGATAACTAGGAATTCTTTCGAGGTCACAGAACGTTATGAAGATTGATTTTGTAATTCCATGGGTTGATTGCACGGACCCAAATTGGCTTTTTGATCGATATAAATATAGCAATGAGTCAGGCGAGATAATCACTCCCAATCAGGATAAACGTTATAGAGATTGGGGTTTGCTACGTTATTTTTTTCGAAGTGTTTCTTCCAACGCGCCATGGGTTGGCACTATTCATTTTCTGACATATGGTCATTTACCCGAATGGCTTGATTGTTCAAATCCAAAAATCAATGTTGTAAAGCATAGTGATTTTATCCCCAATAAGAATCTCCCAACTTTCAATTCCAATGTTATCGAATTGAATGCCTACAAAATTAAGGGGCTTTCTGAGCACTTTGTCCTATTCAATGATGATTTGTTGATTCTTGATAAGACCACAGAAGACGATTTCTTTCATAAAGGACTACCAAGAATTACGGCAGTTCTAAATGCAGCAAGTCTTGCACGAGGTGACAATTTCTACGTCCCCTTTAACTGCGCTAGTGTTTTAAGCTCACATTTTAAACCACTTGCGTGTGTAGGCAGGCATCCACTAAAGTGGTTCAGTCCAGGCTATGGCATCATGTGCTTGAGAACGCTCGTTTTATTGATATATCCTACATTCAAAGGTTTTTATGAACCCCATCTCTGCAATTCATTTTTAAAGTCTACCTTCGAAGAAATTTGGGAGGTAGAAAAGCAAGAGCTTGAGGCAACTTCTTCTCATCGTTTTAGAGAGGCAACCGACGTATCTAACTGGCTCATGAAAGATTGGCAGTGCGCAAAAGGAGATTTTTATCCGCGTCCAGTTTCTTTCGGACGGTCCTTTTCATTTGGTGCTAATTTCGATTCAACCCTGGAAGAGGCTGAATCGTATCTTCGCGGGCGCAAGGGAAAGGTCGTCTGCCTCAATGACGGCGACCTTACGCCAGAGCAGTACGAGACTGCGCGGACGAGGATTCTCGCCTGCCTTGACGAGCTTTTCCCCGACAAATGTGAATTCGAGCTTTAGGGGCAGACGATGCACATAATCAAAGAGACTGCCAAGGCCCTGGTCGCAAAGCTTGGCTTTCAGACGAATAGACGTATCGTCGTTTTCGAGTCCGACGATTGGGGTGCCGTAAGGGTCCCGGATTCCGATGCACTTGCGGCATTTGAGAATCGCTTCCCCTCTTTCAGACTCGATCACTACCAATCTTTTGACGGCTTGGAGAAGAAGGCCGACGTAAGCGCCCTCTCTTCTTTGCTGCGTGAGAATGCTGTGGGATTTCGGGCTTCCGCACCAGTGTTCACACTGAACTTCGCAACCGCCAACCCAGATTTCAATCGATGCGTTCCTGGCAACGCTGATGTGGCACACTTTGGGTTCGAACCAATCGACAAAACGTACCGAACCTATGACGGAGACGAGGGGGTGCTCGATTTCGTTCGACTGGGCTGCGGTGAAACAGCACTGCATCCGCAGCTCCACGGACGAGAACATCTCAACGCTACGGCATGGCTCGCTGATGCGGCCACCGACCCTGTTGTGGAATATGCCCGTGGCTTGAGAATGGTGGGGGTGGACGACGCTTTCTACAATGGGATTGACGCACTCAACATCGGAAACACTCTGATCAACGTGAGCGGATACCTTGAAGACGCGGTCGCGATTTTCAAACGCCTTTTTGGCTTCACTCCTAGGAGCTTCATCCCGCCATGCTACGTTGCCAATAAGGAATGTGAGCGCATCGCCGCTGGGCTGGGCATCGAGACGATCCAATCGTCGCCGAAGAGGAATGTCCCGAAAGGGAACGACTCCTATTTGAAGAAGATTAACGTTTTCGGACATTCCAACGTGCCTGGGCAGTGCCGCTTAATCCGCAATGTGCAGTTCGAGCCCTCGCGTTCTATGTTACAAGGCAAGAGCGTCGACGAGTGCGTCGACGCTGCTTTCGCCGAAATCGAGACGGCTTTCAGGCGTAGGCAGCCGGCAGTGGTGTGCACCCACCGCGTTAACTATACGACCCGAGTGAATGAGAGACATCGCGAGTTTTCACTCGAGGCGCTTGATGGACTACTTCGACGGCTTGCGGAACGGTATCCGGATTGTGAGTTCATGACTTCCGATGACTTGGGCTCTTTAATCCTGGATTCGCTGGCGAGAAACGAAATGGAGCAATGATGCACTTTAGTTTCAAGCTTTTGCGTGACAAAATTAGGGGAAATGAATTCTGGGCGAAGCTTGCGAAAAATGTCTTCACTATCGTTGTAGGTCAGGGCGGCGCCTCTGCTTTGAATATGCTGACGTCATTTGTATCTGCTGGATTTCTTGGCGTTGCTGGCTACGGTTCGTTGATGATCGGTCAGACTTACATGCAGGCGATTGATTCTCTTTTGAATTTCCAATCATGGCAAAGTGTGATTCGCTATGGATCAATCAGCCTGGAAAAACGAGATGAGCGCGGACTGGCTGCCTGTATTAAGGCCGCTTTTCTTGTCGATGTGATATCGGCAGTTGCCGGATGCGTCATCTCCTTCGCCATTGTCGGCTTCGTGGCGGGCGTTCTCGGATGGGATTCTGCCGCGTCTGCTGCGGCAGTGGTGTTTTGTTTCGAGATACTTGTGCATATAGAAGGTGCCCCTACGGGTTTGCTCCGTCTTTTCGATAGGTTCAACTATGTTGCCATTCATGCGGTTGTTATGGCGGCCGTCAAGCTGCTCTTTGTGGCTGCGTCAATGGCGCTTTTCGGGAATAATGTAGTCGTTATTGCTTGTGCGTATTGTGCTGCTGATGTCATTAAGAGCTTGACGCTATTTTTTATTGCTGTGCATGTTGCTCGCAGGCGCATTGGGTTTTTTAAGATCATTAAAGCACGACTCGCCGATTTGCCGGCTGGCTACATCTCCTTTACAATTTGGTCAAACTTGGATACCTCAGCGGACGCGCCAATTCAATATTTCGATGTGTTCTTCCTCTCTCTCTTATCGAGTGAGGTTGTCGGTGTCTTTAAATTCTTTAGGCAGCTGCTTTCCGCTCTCTCTCTTCTTTCGCGACCTGTGCAGCAGGCGATTATGCCGCAACTTGCTGAGTTAATCGCCAAGGGGCTTAACAATCGCGCGTATGAGGTTGTTAGAAAAATAGAGAAGGTCGTGGCTAAAGTTGTGACACCTTGCGCAGCTATTGCCTGCCTGGTCGTTCCGCCTGCACTTGCTGTCTTTATGGACCCGCTCTACGGCGCGTACTGGTATCTCTTTGCCACATTAGCCGCTCTTGTCGCTGCGAGCATTGTCTTTTCCGCTATTCATCCCTGCTTCAACGCCTATGGCCTGACGAAGCAGTCGACAGTCATCACGCTTATTTCGAACGTTGTGTACCTTGTTGCTTGTTATTTGCTGCTCGGAAAGTTGGGCGTGATGGCAATTCCGCTTGCAATGGCTTTGCAGTATTTGATTGTTATAGGGCTGAAGGACATATACATTCGGAAGGTCATTCTTGACTAGAGCGAATCGACTCCTTTAATCAGAGCACTGGCATTTATATCATGGAATGAGGGTTGCCCGCGTTAGGCGTGTAAATAGAGAGACTCGTGACGATATAGAGTATCCAATTATTACTAAGCCGAGAGAGTCGTATGAAGACTGGAAATCTGACTACTATATTTGCAACGAGGAGAGCAACTTATCTGCTGCGTATGACCACATAACTAGCGATTCCTATCTCCTTCTCCAACGTTTTGTGAATAAGCTGGCGGAACGTACATATGAGGGCTGCCCTATCGCTTATGGTAAAGATGTTTTATTCTTCATAGAAGCTCGCTATACCTACGCTCTGGGCGATTCTTGCAGCATGGATATGACGGTTCCCAATCCTACTGACGACTAAGTTGAGGTCGCGCTCAGGGCAATATTCTCTGAGATCCGATATGAGGGCATATTCTAAGTTGAGTTTATGGTGGATGCCGACGGCAAGCTTTGGTTCCTGGATATTAACTTTAGAAACTCGACTTGGAGCTTGACTTCCATAAAAGCCGGTATGCCTCTTCCCATTAATTTGGATGAACGGGATACGAGATGGCAGGATTCCAGATGGGGTTGAACAGGTTGTAACCGATGGTTACAGAGCCCTTACCGAACAGCCTGACTTTCATTTCAGAGTGAGAAGTTATAAGTGAGAAGCAAATTAGACTTTTCGATTGGCGGAAGGCTGTAAAGACGGCAGATTGCCTCAATTTCTACGATCGACATGATTGACGACCTTGCTTTGCGGCATGGTGGTGCGCAATAGGCAATTATTGAAGCGAAAGCTAAGCTTGCTATTCTAAACGCACCGATACGGGTTTAGATACTAATAGGGGAGTAAGTTGGGCTTCAAGGAAATAGATTCCTTCTTCGAATGGTTCGCAGTGCTTTTCTGCTACATGAGCTTCATTGTGCCGCATGGCGACGCTAACTCCGCCGCTATGCGGCAGCAGGGGCTTCCTAATGGTGTCGGAGCGATCTTGCTTGCCGCGGTGGCCGTGGTTCCCGGCGCCTGTGAGCTCAAAGGTATTGTTAAGACTCTGAGCTTCTTGGACCCCCATCGTCGTCTTTCTGCCTATTGTGGTCGGCTACTCGGCCGCTACGGAATCGCACGGCATCGAGGCCGGGGCGACCGCCATTGACTTGGGCGCCCGTGACATAGCTCAGATAGGCGGGGCAGTCCGCTTGCGCTAGGCGCGTCGTACGGTGGATTAGTCTGCGTAGCGCTTATCTCCAACATTGATCTGGTGTGGGATGCGCCCATACCCACGCGGGTGCTGGTCAACAGGATGAGTCCGGCTCTCGGCCTGGTGTTCTCAGTGGCTATCTTCGTGGGTATATATACGAGCGCGGCGCCGCAGTTGTGGACGGGTGTAAAGCTTAGCAGCGGAGGGCCCACGTCGTAACAGGCTTGTGTATGCGGCAGGTGCGAGCTCGGCTGTGTAATTGCCTGCCTGGTACCTTATGCGCCTTTGCTCAACGTGCTGCACGGCTTGAACGGGTGTCTCGTATTCGCGCTAAAAGCGTTCATGATGGTGCACGACGCGAAGGGGTTTGCGAAAGCTCGCAAGGGCAAGCGGTAAGCCTGTTTCATTAGATTTTCTTGAGCACCCATCTTTGGGCTTCGGTCCCGTTGGTGGCATAGACCTGTATGTTGGTTCCGGGCGTCGAGCGGCCGCCCGACGCGTCGAGCGCGAGCTCGGGGTGACCTGCCGGCGATAGGGTAAACGTGCCGTCTTCGTTCGACACGACTGACCAGCGCTGGGCCTCCGTGGAGTTCGGCACGTACTGCTGGACGTTGACGCCACTTGACATCAACCCGCCCTGCACGTCGAGTGCCATTTCCGATTTGGCATTGGTAATTTCGTAGGCGCCTGCCGCTTCATCGTACCTGAAGAGGAACGCCTGCGCCATTGTTCCGTTGGATTTCCAGAGCTGTATGTTCGCCCTCGAATCCCACGAGCCTCCCTGGACGTCGATTACGGATTCGGGCGAGAACGAGCATTGGATGACGTAGATTCCGTTAATACCGCTTTCGTTACCTGGCTTCTTTAACGTCCATCTTTGGGCTTCGGTCCCGTTGGTGGCATAGACCTGTATGTTGGTTCCGGGCGTCGGGCGGCCGCCCGACGCGTCGAGCGCGAGCTCGGGGTGACCTGCCGGCGATAGGGTAAACGTGCCGTCTTCGTTCGGCACGACTGACCAGCGCTGGGCCTCCGTGGAGTTCGGCACGTACTGCTGGACGTTGACGCCACTTGACATCAACCCGCCCTGCACGTCGAGTGCCATTTCCGATTTGGCATTGGTAATTTCGTAGGCGCCTGCCGCTTCATCGTACCTGAAGAGGAACGCCTGCGCCATTGTTCCGTTGGATTTCCAGAGCTGTATGTTCGCCCTCGAATCCCACGAGCCTCCCTGGACGTCGATTACGGATTCGGGCGAGAACGAGCATTGGATGACGTAGATTCCGTCTCCGACCGTACGCTCCGAGATGTCGGGCGTGGCTGGCATATTTGAGTACTCGACCTCAAAATCAAACCTTGCAGTCCACTCATAGTTCGATGCCATGGTGATGTTGGAGGCGGAAGTGAGGGCGGCTATGGCGCTGTTCGTTTTCCATTCTCTCTGTTCCATCGTATAGGCGATGATTCCGTTCTGTATGCCACTGATACTGGGCGGGAAGGACTGGTTGTCGGCGTCGATAGAGAACTTATTCTCCTTTGCGTCGAGGTGTTGCTGGATGCGATCGGCGTACTTGGCAGCCCATTCGTCGGCCTTGCCGTTGTGAACAAAGTAGTTATCTTTGAGGCTCGTCGAGCGGGTGGCGTACCCGTCGGCAGTGTAGATTTTGGCATGTCCCTTGTGCGCGATTGCCATGAGTTCATCGGTGATACAGAAGTACAGGTGGCGCTGGTCAAGGTCGCCATAGAAGTTGTCGGATGTGTCGTCCCAGGTGCAGTCGACCTGGTACCATTTTCCGTCGAGCTTGACGGCATTCCAGGTGTGGCCGTCATAGGTATCGCGGGTCTCTGAATTGGTGATGCCGGCAGCGGCGAGCAGCTTGGAATAAGCGCTTTCATACGCCTGACAGGTGCCTAGGCCGCGCGTGAGGGCACTCTCAGCAGATGACCACTTCAGCGAGTTGTCGTACTCAAGCTGATCTAGAAGCCAGTCATGAAGATAAAGTGCCATTTCGTATTCAGAGCCATTTGTGTTTTGCTTGGCCTGGGACACTGCTTTATTTACAATGCTCGCAACGCTGGGGTAAGCATCATCCGCAACCTCGATATACGTATTAGTGCGCAAATAGTAAACGCCCGACACCTTGTCCATAAGGTAAAAGCGGAAGTTATATGAACCAGTAGCCGTTGTTGTGAACGTAAAATCATGGCTAGCGCACGCGTCGGTGTACTTTGTCCACTCTCCGCGGCTTGGGTCGGCGACCGACTCGTAGGCATACTCATTGGGGTTGGAGTACGAGGGCGCATCCATGCGGAAAAGATAGCTGCCACTGCCACCTGTTGCGCTTACATGGAAGGCCGTTGGCTGTCCAAGTACTGGATCGTTCCATTCGACGGTAAGGGTGACGCTGCCGCTGGTGGCGCTATCGCTGTGCTGATATCCACCTACTGCGGCCTTTGTGGCTTGTTCCGAATCAGGCCACATGTCAGAAGCTAGGTAAACCTGAGGTTCCGCCAGATGTGAAATTTGATTCACAATATCGGAATCATTTTTGATGGGCTCATTGTCGATCTCGTTTATATCGATGTCGCTTGTTGCGCTGCTCCCCGAATTGTCGGCTGCGCCAGTATCAACCTGCTCTAGGGTGTTTTCTTGCCGCCGTTCTTCTTCCGCTATAACCCTTGCAGGCATTGCTGCACTAAGCATGGACACGCAAAGAACTGCGCAGAGCGAGCGGTAAAAGACTCGTTTCATAGCGGTGCCTCTCGATAAGGTGGGCGCCAAGGCCCGGAGGCGGCTCCAGGCCAACACTCCGTGTATATGTAAGTGGGGTTAATTTTACGGTAACACCAGTCAACAACAGCGAACTTTTTGGACAAAGTTGGGGATGGGATGCTAGGTGCGCCTGGAATCGGCAACGAGCTCGCATCGACGGCAATAGTTGGTTATTTAGGATGTAAAATCACAAAACAAGCTTGTTTACAACGGGTTATTTATTTGGTTGGGGGCCAAAGATGGTGGATGAATCTATTCTTGTCTCGATTCTTGATTCAGTTGCATCAATTCTTCCTTCCCTAGCAGGCACCCTGATTGGCGGCGGCGTAACACTGCTTGCTACGCGTATGACTATCAGGCACCAAAACGAGCTTGAAGACAAGAAAAGAAGGTTAACGCTTGAGGACGATTGGCGACAATACGAAAGGGAGAACCTGACACGTCTTCAAGAGACGATTCAGCACAGTATACGCGCAAGCGCTAAGTGCTATTCCCAAATGCTGGAGTATGCCGCGACCGGAAGAAATTATATCGAGTGGATTATTGATGACAATGATTCTGAAGCTCAGCGGCATTATTTAGAGGATATCCTTCTGCTCAGCGAACGTTTGCCTGGAGATGACCTGAACGACGCCATGACTTTGTACCGAGAGAAAACGCGCCGAGTGACGCTTGAGTCGCATAGCGAATCACAGCTGAATTCTGCAATGAACGAACTTTTAATTCAGTATGACGCATGTATGGCGCTTGTGGGTCAAAGACTTCGACGATGCGTGGGCGGCAATGAATAAGTAATTGCCTGAAACTAAAAGGGATAATTGCGGCGGTGGTTCAATCATGAAAATCGAAAAAGTTCATATCAAGGGTTTCCGCAACTTCGACGACGTTGTTGTTGAGCTTGGGGAAAAGACTCTTATTTTCGGGCCTAACGATTCGGGGAAGACAAACTTCCTGCATGCTTTGAGGATTCTTTTCGATCCCAGCCTCTCCGCTAGGGATTTCGAGCTAACTACGTCCGATTTCAACTGTAGAACTAATCCTGATCGAGTGGAGATAACTGCGACATTATGCGACGTCCGTGAGGATTGCCTGATCAGCGTATTCGGAGGCAATTTGGACGAAGGCAGAACTGTTGTTGGTTATACCTGCAACCGAGAAGGGGATTATAAGTTCCTGGTCGGAAATGAAAAAGCCGGCTTCGAGCCCGTGCAGTCACGGTTCTATATCAAGCATCTGGTGCTCGAGTACGTTAACAGCACCCGCGACGCCGCCCGCTTCCTAAAGCGCAGTCAGGCATCCCTGCTCGAAGCCGCGCGTAACGCACGAAACGAGGACGATGCTCATGATGATGAAGTTTCGATCAAAGGGATCCAAGGCAGCCTCGAATCGCTAAACGACGGAATTAGCGGGCTTCATTACATAACCAATGCTCTTAAATCCGTGAACGATGAGATGGCCAGGATGTCAGCCTTGAACGAGGGCCGCGAGGCTCGTCTAGTGGCTGGAAATACGGACGCAGGCAAGCTGCTTGACAACCTTCAGCTCGCCTATCTGTCCGACGATGTCCCCTTGACTTTTGGCGGCGAGGGTCGGAGCAACCAGCTGTTCTTCTCTACTTGGCTTTCTCAGAGGAACATTAAGAAGCCTGTTGAGAAGGTGAGCATCGTCGCCATAGAGGAGCCTGAGGCGCACCTTCATCCACAACAGCAGCGGGCATTGGCTAAGTATCTTTCCAGCTGCATTGACGGACAGGTTCTTCTGACGACCCATTCGCCTCAGATTGTCGAGCGGTTTGCTTCCGACGCGCTCGTGAAGATGGGCAGCGAGGGCAATCCCATGTGCTCCGGCATTGAGCTCAGAAGAGAAGTCGATGCTCTGGGCTATCGTCTTAACCCTATCGTGGCGGAGGTGTTCTTCAGCCGCGGTGTGTTCTTGGTGGAGGGACCATCGGAAATCGTCTTCTTCCGGGCCCTTGCAACAGCCGCCGGCATAGACCTTGACAGAGAAAATTTGTCGGTTCTCTCTGTGGATGGCATCGGTTTCAAGCCGTATGTGCTTTGCTGCGAGGCGCTCGGGATTCCTTGGGTATTACGCACCGATAACGATGTATTCAAGGTTCCAAATAAGGAACGATACAGACTTGCCGGCGTTGCCCGTGCATACAGCATCGTTGAATCGCTCGGACATTCCAAAGCCGAAGCGTTATGGCTGAAATTCAAAGATTCATTAGCCTGGGATGGCGGACCGGCGATCCCTATTGAAGTTGTGACCGCGGCGAATGAGCTGCGCCGTGCTCTTGAATTTGATGGCATATATCTTTCAGATCGCGATCTTGAGTACGATCTCATCGCGAGCGATCTCCGCGGAGTTCTGGAAGAGCATTATGACGTGGATGACCCGGAAGAGCTTTACGCCGCGATGACTGTGCGAAAGGCAGAGGGCATGTATGCGTTCATCTCTAAGCATCCACGCGAGCTGGAATGTCTTGCGGAAAGCACCTTCTGCAAGCCGTTGAGGAGACTCCAACTGCTGGCTTCTGTGGGTCACGGCGATGATTAAGCCTAGTGAGGAGCAGGCCAAGGTTATCGCCTGTGAAGAGTCCGCCGTCATTTCGGCACGACCGGGCAGCGGCAAAACGTTTACGATGGCAAGGATGATAGTCAAAGCATCTGAGCGTCTTTTGAGCTATCAGGGCGTTGTGGCCATTTCATACACCAGGAAGGCTAGTACTGAGCTTAGGGACAGGTGCTCTGGGTTAGGGGTACGTGCTGGCAATTCGTTTTTCGGAACGATCGATGCTTTTTGCCTTGCTATGATTATCCAGCAGTTCGTCCCCCATGTCGTTGGTCGAATGGTCGAAATTGATGTAGTCGATGATGACCAGTCGCTTCCCGCGTCGAGGATCAAAGACCATTGGGTAAGCCCCAACGAGGACCACTGGGATCTTATCCGCGAAGCACTTTCCTTGGGAGTGCTTCCGGTCTCGGCTTTGAGCGAGGTCGCTTACTGCATGGTGAAACACGTCCCCGCCGTGAGGAGTTTCCTGCACGCCCGCTATAAGGCGGTGTTCATCGACGAATATCAGGACTGTGGACTTGCCCAGCACATGCTGTTCAGAGAACTCGTCAATATCGGAATTCGAGGCGTGGCCTTCGGGGATATGGATCAAGCTATCTTCGCATATGACGGCCGGTCTTCAGTCTTCCTAAATGAGCTGATTGCGGATCCACACTTCAAGACTTTCGAGATTACCGAAAACCACAGGTGTCATCGGAGCATCGTTGATTACTCACTGAGGCTTCTAGGTACGCAAGCGCCTTCTCGCGCCTGTCAAGACAAGAGAGTTTTGCTGGTTAAGGTATCGGGCGACGAAAGAAACATAGCCGACACCATTTGTGAGCATCTAGATGTGATCACCGAACAATACAAAGTTGAGCGCCGCAACGAGTTCGCATTGTTGTCTACATCCAACATGATGCTCGAGCGGTACGCAGGACTTCTCGGCATACCTTCTAAGATTGTTATTTCCACGAAGCTGGACGTTGGCTTTAGCCGGTCTCGCATATTTTTCAGGGAATTGCTGGCGTTTCTGTACTCAAGTGGTTATGTGGGTGATTTTCTCGACAGGTATATTCCTGCAGAGCAAATGCCCCGCGCAAGGTTTACAGCTAACGACCTTCTGCGGGCTCTAAAGAATGCCCCAGATGATTCATGGATCGAGCTATATGATTCCTTTTGCAGCCTAGAAGAGCTGTGTCTTGAGAACGATGTCGACCCGGAAGCGCGATTTGATCTCGGAGAGGTCCTTTCTGATGTCGATGAGCTTAGGGGTGGTTTTCGGCCTGCCCGCGAAGATGAGGTGAACCTGCTTACATACCATAAGGCGAAGGGACTTGAGTTCGACGTTGTGTTCTGTCTTGATTGCTATAAGTTCCTCATGCCTCCTTATAATTACGAGAAACAAGACTATGACGCATATCAACAATCGCTGAATATGCATTATGTCGGGCTTACGCGAGCACGAAAAGTTTGCTATATTCCGCTTGCCGACTGGCGCCATAATGCGAAGGGGAAAACAATGGAGGCAATTCCTTCGGAGTTTTTGCAGAAGCCTGGGCTAATGAACCTTCGGCGTGAAGAGCACTGGCGCATCGCAGATGAGGAAGATGATTCTTAGCGTTGCGTATTTCATATATAGTCTTGATACCGACCAGGTCCATTGAGCAGTCCTCCTAACGAAACAACACCGGAGAATCCTGTCCAAGCGCTGAAGCAGGTTGACGTAGGTTATAGCTACGGCCACGTGGCTTTAATGAGGGCGAACCAGAACGAGCCTGCAGCCGTCTATGAGAAGCAGCCCGCGAGATTACCTGACCCTTGAGCCATCGGGGTTACGTCCAATATACAGCCGTTCGGTCACAGCCCTTATACGCAAGGCGCTTTATCATCTCAGTGGTACTTTTCATAATCTTTCTATTGATTGGATTTCTTTGGGCAACACCTTTTCGCCAGCACTATTTTTGGCATCGATTAGCTTCAGTACGCGCGAATGGGCATCGGCGCTTGTTCTCTTGACGTTATTTGCAGCTTCTTTCATTCTGTCCAACGATAAAATCGCGCTCCTGCGATCAATATTTGTTGGTTTGTTTGAAGTTATAAAAGCTGCCTTCAATTTTTGGATCGCCCTTCCCGCTGCATTGATCATTATTTGGTCATTTTCTATCTTTAGCCTTGCATATAAATATGGGCTTTGGGGATACTCAAACGCAACTGATGTCATTGAATCAATCGTACTCACCGGTCTCGGTTCAATGTGGATATCCGCTAACGCAAATAGCGAAAAAGCGTTGGTTAAGGATTTGTTGGTGAGTGAATTAGCCTTTTCAACGCTACTTTCTGTCTATATTGGCCTTGAGTGTTTTTCATTACTTGCTGAGTATTTAATCCAATTATTACTGACTTTCATAACGCTATTCAGCATCATTCCTTCTATCAAAAACAAACAACGGTATAGAAGGATGTTCGAACGAGCTTCCTCGCTAATTGGGTTAATCGTATTAATCGGAGTCTCGGTTTGCTTAGTAAATGACAGAAACGGCATTGATTGGCTTACGACTATTAAATCCGCTGCGATACCAGTATGGTATGCGCTTGGGCTCGTGCCTTTTGCATATCTGTTGTCGGTATTCTCCAGCTATCAAGTACTTTCAAAACGATTGATAAGTACGTTTCAAATTCCGTTTAAAATTCGAGTCTCTTTATATCTCTTGCTTGGCCCGAGAATTAGGCTGATTAAAAATCTTGGGGCATGGCAACTTAAGCTACAGGAGTGCGAGTCCTTTAATGATGTTCACCGCCTTATTAACTCTTATAGATACGATCTCGATGAAAGAACCGAAGTCGCTATAGCTAAAAGAAACCGTTATAGAAGCGGTATCGGAGAGCGGGGATATGACGAAAACGGAGTATGGCTTGATGCGAGATGCTTCACGAAAATGCGTACCGCGTTGAATACTCAAATGATAATTGCGCAAAACCGACCCGATATCAAATACAGTCATGAAGACAACCTGAGTTTTCTAAACATTAATTTACCAACCGAATGTGTTGGTGATGTCTGGGTTAATAAGACAGAGCAAGAGTGGGTTTGCTGGATATCCAATCCTTCTGGGTTTACGCTTGCCATAGGATTGTTTGATAACGGAACCGATCCTCTATACTTTGAAGGGGAGTGCCCGCCACGGTTTTCCGATGCCGATTGGAAGCAGGCTTTTAAAACGGACGAGCAAGATTGCCCCAATTGGTCTTTTAATGAGACATTTGAAGAGAATCTTCTATATAGTCAATTGAGGTTCGAGTTGAAATTGATGGCGCAAGGGAAGTTAACGCAAGTCAACCCTTCCTTTCACCGATTGGCAAAACGATTTACACCTAATTATTGACGGCGCTCAGGGGCATTTTCTTCGTTTATGCCTTGATCTCGCTAAACTAATAACTGCTGCTACCAGGGCATTTTCTGGTGCACATTCTATTGGCTCCTCGAAGATCGGAGCGGGTATGTTTGCTGCCGAGTCCTACACCAGCCGTCATTACATTGCGATTGTTGCCATGGCCTGCCTATGCGTTTTGCTGGGCGGGCCTTCTTATGCCGCGGGCGCGGAGAGCCTCATCATCGCGGGCGCGACGTACTACGAGCCGGGCGTGTCGGGCCCCGGCTGGGCCTGGACCGATGCCGACCATCTGGAGCTTGACGGCTACGCGGGCGAGGCCATCGGCGCCGACGGAGACCTGGTGCTGACGCTTGCCGGGCAGAACTCCGTGACGGAGTCGCATGCGCCCGATGCGGACATCACGCTGTGCGGCATGGAGGTGTGGGGCAACCTGACGCTTCGCGGCGCCGGGACCCTGACGGCGGCGGGCTCGCAGTGCGGGATCCACGTGTCGCAGGCGCTCGTGGTGGACGGCTGCACCGTCGATGCCCGGGCGGATGGGGCCAATATTTCAGACGAGGCGGTGGCGGGCGTGATCGCAGGCGACATGGCCGTGCGCGGCGGCGGACGCGTCGTTGCCGCGGGTGCCGGGTCCGGAGCGGGCGTGCGCGCTTATGGCGTGTATCTGCAGGACGCGGGCCTTGGCGATGGTGCGGCTAGCTGCCGACTTTCCGTCGACGCCTCGTGGCTCGATGCGGCCGGCGCCGATGGCGGCGTCGCGTGCTTGGGCGGTTCGCTTGTATCCGCACGGTTTGTGACGCCTGCCGGCGGAGCGTTTGGTGCCGGTGGCGTGGTGGATGCCGCCGGGGCCGTGGCTCCGCATGTGGTGATTGAGCCCGAGGGCGCCACGGCGCCGGCGGGGGAGACCGATGCGCGCGAGGTGCCCGGTGGCGCGGGCGAGCCGGCTGGTGGCGCCGGTCCTGCCGGTGGGCAGCCCGGTGCCGGGTCCGCGACGGATCCCGCCCTGAAGCCCGCGACTGCGACGCCCAAGACGATCACGACAACCAAAACGACAGTAAACAGGACCACGGTGTCCACGCCATCCAAGGCCAAGGCTGCCGGCGCCGCCACCGCCACGCTCCCCAAGACCGCCGACAGCAACTGGATCGCCGCCTCATTAGCGCTATTCCTGCTAGGAGCAGCGCTTATAGCTGCCGCGCACCGCTGCTCGGTATCGCATGCATCGTCATGGCGGTTGTTCCCGCTTTGAGCTACGCAGGCAACCGATTAAAAGCGAGTTTTATGTTTCCCAAAGTAGGGGCGCACCGGCTAACGCCGGCGCGCCCCTACTACTGAACGGACAGTTTTAATTACTAAGGATACGGCAGCAATCCGTACATTCCGCACTGATATCTTCTGAATTGAAGACGCCGATGGCGTATCCATATACCATTGGCGTCGACACCATCAGAT
>CAKUFT010000004.1 GCA_934650095.1 uncultured Collinsella sp. | reverse complement strand
GGCCCGTTCTGGGCGCGCCTCAATCGTAGCCCGAGACGGGCCCGGGCTGACAATCTCGACTGTAATGGACGTTCTTGTTTGATTGCACGTTTAAGAACGTCCCCAACGACTACATAGCATGAGAGTGGATAATCTCCCGGTTTGAGCCCGTATTCAAGCTCAAAGTGGGAGATTATCCACTCTCATTTGTTGTATGTCCGAAAATCCACGCTCGTTTAAATTCTGCCTACATTTGCAGGAACAGTTCGTGGAGGCGGGTGTCTTCGTCGAGTTCGGGGTGGAAGGTTACGCCGAGCTGGTTGCCTTGGCGGGCGGCAACGATGCGGCCGTCGACTTCCGCTAAGGCCTTGGCGTTGCCGTGGACCTCGACGATGCGGGGCGCGCGGATAAACGTCAACGGCACTTCACCGTCGATGCCGGCTACCTGCCCCTTGGTTCGAAAGCTACCGAGCTGTCGGCCGTAGGCGTTGCGCTCGACGAGCACATCCATGGTCGCCAAACGTGGCGTGCCCTTATCGTCATGGGCGGCAAGATCGTGCGCCAGCAGAATCAAGCCGGCGCAGGTGCCCAGCACGGGCATGCCCTCAGCAATACGCCCGCGGAGCTCTTCGAGCATGCCCAACTCATCAAGCAGCTTGCCTTGAACGGTAGACTCGCCGCCGGGAAGTACCAGGCGATCAAAGTTCTGCTTCAAATCAGCCGCTTGTCTCAGCTCAATACAACGTGCGCCTAGCTCGGACAGTCTTGTCTCGTGCTCGGCAAAAGCACCTTGGACCGCCAGCACGGCGACCGTCTGGTCTGCGTAATCGCTCATGTGCGATCCTTTCTGCCGGACTAGCGCCCGCGCTCCTCCATGATGATCTCGATTTCGTCGGCGTTGATGCCGACCATGGCCTCACCCAGGTCTTCCGAAAGCTCGGCGATGAGCTTGGCATCGGTGAAGTTGGCGACGGCCTTGACGATGGCGGCGGCGCGCTTGGCGGGGTCGCCGCTCTTAAAGATGCCCGAGCCCACAAAGACGCCCTCGGCGCCCAGCTGCATCATCAGCGCGGCGTCGGCAGGGGTTGCCACGCCGCCGGCGGCAAAGTTAACGACAGGGAGCTTGCCCGTGGCGTGGACCTCGCGCACGAGCTCGACCGGAACCTGCAGCTGCTTGGCCGCCTCAAAGAGCTCGTCGTCGCGCAGGGCAACAACGTCGCGGATCTGCTTTTGGATCTTGCGCATGTGACGCACGGCCTGGACAACGTCACCCGTGCCCGGCTCGCCCTTGGTGCGAATCATCGTGGCGCCCTCGGCGACGCGGCGCAGCGCCTCGCCTAGGTCGCGGGCACCGCAGACGAACGGCACGTCAAACTGCGTCTTGTCGATGTGGTAGACATCGTCGGCAGGGGAGAGGACCTCGGACTCATCGATGTAGTCGATCTCGATGGCTTGCAGGACCTGGGCCTCGACGATATGGCCGATGCGGCACTTGGCCATGACGGGGATGGAGACGGCCTCCTGGATGCCCTTGATCATCTTGGGATCGCTCATGCGCGACACGCCGCCGGCGGCGCGGATATCGGCCGGAATGCGCTCGAGTGCCATGACGGCGCAGGCGCCCGCCTCCTCGGCGATGCGTGCCTGCTCGGGCGTGGTGACGTCCATGATGACGCCGCCCTTGAGCATCTGCGCGAGCTCGCGGTTGAGTTTGACGCGATCGGCCTTGCTGGTCTGTTCTGCCATGGTTGCTCCCTTGGTTGGCATGTGCATTGCTTGACGGAACATCCTATAGGGGAGCTGGGTATGGCGGAATACTCAGTTTTCGAGATAATAACAAGGTCAGACTAATACCAGATTGAATGACACGATAAGGTCAGGTGGCAAACTCATGCTTGACTACAATTTGGAACAACGTGGCGGAGCATCGCTCTATGAGTATGTTTACCAGCAAATTCGAGATGATATCGTTGCTGGTCGCATTGCGGCGGGGGAGCACCTGCCGTCCAAGCGTGCCTTTGCCAGTCATCTGGGAATCAGTGTCATTACGATCGAAAATGCATATAGCCAGTTGCTCGCCGAGGGTTATATTTGCTCAAAGCCGCGTCGTGGCTACTACGCGTGCGAGCTTCCCGAAGCCCCGGTTCTGGCTTCGGCTGCGGAGGATGCCGACCGAGATGCTGCTCCTGCGAGCTTTGGCGTTCATGACTCCTATGGACAGCCTGAACAATTCGCCGCGCTTTCTCCTTCCGCCTTGGAAGCCGCACGTCTCTGGCAAAGTGCTCTGCGGGCGACGTTGGCGTCCGAAGATGAGCGCGAAATCTTCTCGCCCGCACCTGCGCAAGGCACCGCTCGGCTGCGGCATGCAATTGCGCATCATCTTCGCGGGACGAGGGGCATGAATGTCAATCCCGACAATATCGTCATCGGTGCGGGCGCTCAGCTGCTCGATACCATGTTGGTTCAGCTGCTTGGCGCAGACAAGACATACGCTGTCGAGGACCCGGGCTACTTGCGTCTGACGCGCATCTATCAGGCCATGGGCTGCAAGGTGCGGCATATCCCGCTTGATGGTGAGGGCGTTAACTTGGGTGAGCTGCTCGATGCTGGGGCGGATGTTCTTCACCTAATGCCGTCCCATCAATATCCAACCGGCCTGGTGACAAGTATCGCGCGTCGCTACGCACTGCTGAGCTGGGCTGCCGATCGGTCGGGTCGATACCTCATCGAAGATGACTTTGATTGCGAGTTTCGCCTTGCCGGCAAGCCTATCCCCGCGCTCGCATCGATCGATGCCGCCCAATCGGTCATCTACACCAATACCTTTTCTAAGAGCCTGTCATCGGCCCTGCGCCTAGCATACATGGTCCTGCCCGATGAGCTCATGGAACGATTCAGGCGTGAGCTGGGTTTTTATGCCTCGTCGGTCAGCTCCGTCGATCAGGTCGCGTTGGCACGCTTGCTCGAATCGGGCGATTACGAGCGCCATGTGAACCGCGTGCGTGTTCGTGCTCGTGAGGCGCGCGATGGTCTGGCGGCAATTGTGCGCAAGGCGTTTCCGGCGGGGGAGGTCTCGATCGAGCATGCAGACGCGGGCCTTTACTGCACCGTGGTTGCGGAGTGCGAAGCGGGCGGAAGCTCTTTTGCACGGGCCCTCATGCACTCGAGTATCCCTTTTATCGATATCAGTGACTGTTTTTGGTGCACCGATGGCGCATCTGTCCCTGAAAACTCAACTCAAATGCTTGTCCAGTATGACGATCTGAGCCCGAAAGTGCTTAATACCTTGGAATTGCAGTTAACGGGGCGCTCTGCAACCTAAGTGAGTAGACTTTTGGCACTTTGGCGACCAGGCAGTTTTGTAACAAGCTATCTACCTGCGGTTTTGAAAAGCAGGATGACCGGCCTGCTCGGGATGTTCAAAAAAGCCTACTCACTTGTCGCACAAAGCTTCTGCATGCGAAAAAAAGGGTTTTCAACAGAACTTCGTCCAGCTCTCGGCAAGCTTTTGGTCAGTTGGGGAGGGCTGTTGAAAACTTAGCTGTCCGTTCAGTGCCATTTTTGGTGCGTTCGCGCCAATGCGAGACAGGCTGGGTTGGAATTCGTGTTTTCCTGTGCCTATGAAGGATCTACTTTGTGACATATCGGCTTTTAGGTACTGGCGTTTGCCTCCTCAGGTCCGCGCTTTGTGTCCGCCGCTTCCACGGCCGGAAGAAGATCGGCAGCGATATGACCTCGCCCGTAACCCGACGGCTGCGGTTGCGCTCGGCTTTCCGTTGTATACATTGGTTCGGACGAGAAACAAGCGGACTTGTCCTGCCAGCATTAGGCAGCGGCTGTTCCTTGGCGAGCTCCCCAGGGAATCTGTGCTGGAAACGGAGCATGGATTTTTGGTCACGTCTCCTCTGCTGACGGCATTTATCATGTCTCGACATCTGACGGATCTCCAGCTTCTTTTTGTGTTGGCAGAGATGTGCGGCTTGTTTGCGGTGTGCGCTCTGCCGGCGGCGCTTGAGGTGGAGCTTTCGCGCTCAATTGATTCGGGCGCGATTTCGACAACGTTCGGTTGGGTGCGCTGTCCGTCCGAGGACGGCACCGCCTCAAATTTGTGGCGTCGAGACGCTTTGGTTTTGGGCAGAGACCTTGACCGGTTTTGTTCAGATGTTTGCGGGATGCGTTACGGCAATAGATTTTTGGCGGTATCGCAACTCGTTCCATTGGGTGCCGCGTCGCCTTTTGAAGTCGAGGCGTATTTGTTGCTTGGACTGCCGCGAGCCCTGGGAGGCGAAGGGTTCTGCGGCATAGAGCTCAATGTCGAAGTGACGCTAAGCACAAGTGCTCGAGCGATTGTGGGAAAGTCCCGTGTATATATCGACCTACTTCTTTCTTCGCCGGACGGCAGGCGACAGGTGGCCATTGAATGTCAGGGGAAGGCCTCGCACGGACGCGCAGGGGATGGCTTGCGTGACGCTGACCGCATGACAGCCCTTCAGGCCATGGGCTACGATGTACTTCTCCTGACACACAGACAGATATCCGATGAGGGTAGATTCCGCGCGATTGTTAAGGCCGTATGCAGGATGCTCGATGCTGAATATCGTGATAAAAGCTCAGATGAGCAAAGGGCTGAGACATTACTCCGATCTGAACTATTCGTTGACTGGACAAAATTGGGAGTAATTGACGGAAAGATGCCCGTTAGACACAAAACAACTCGATCGTGGACGGCTGCGGTTCTAAGTGAGTAGACTTTTGGCAGTTTGGCGACCAGGCCGTTTTGCAACAAGTTATTTACCTGCGGCTTTATAAAGCAATATGGATGGTGTGCTCGGCAAGTTCCAAAAAGTCTACTCACTTAGTTTTTGACGAGAAGCCGATGCCTAAGGTGGTCCTATTTCAGGGAGTTAACAAGTTCGTGAGGCACGAAAAAGGCCCGAACCACGTGGTTCGGGCCTCAGCAAGCTAGAGGTTATGTCTCAGGCGCTTGGCTTAGCCAAAGTAGCGCTTGAGCAGGCCGGCGAAAGCCTTGCCGTGGCGGGCCTCGTCGCGAGCCATCTCGTGCACGGTGTCGTGGATGGCATCGAGACCGGCGGCCTTGGCGCGCTTGGCAAGGTCGGTCTTGCCGGCGGTGGCGCCGTTCTCGGCCTCAACGCGCATCTCGAGGTTCTTCTTGGTGGAGTCGGTCACGACCTCGCCCAGAAGCTCAGCGAACTTGGCGGCGTGCTCGGCCTCCTCGTAGGCAGCCTTCTCCCAGTACAGGCCGATCTCGGGATAGCCCTCACGATGAGCGACGCGAGCCATGGCCAGGTACATACCGACCTCGGAGCACTCGCCCTCAAAGTTGGCGCGCAGGTCGGCAACGATGTCCTCGGAGACGCCCTCCATCTTGGCGACGCCCACGACGTGCTCGGCAGCCCACTCGAGCTGGCCCTCCTCCTGCTTCAGGAAACGAGAACCCGGAACGCCGCACTGGGGGCACTTGAAATCCTCGGGCAGCTCGGTGCCGTCGAACTCTTCCACATAACCGCAAACGGGGCAAACAAACTTCATGATTCGATCCTTTCGATCGATGGCGATGGGGCGCTCGTCCGGTCCCGTAAGGGCCCTCTCCGGACGTGCGTCTTGACGAGTTCTATTATCCATAAATGCGACCGAATGTGAAGCCTATTAGGAATGATTTTTAATAAAACAATTTAGTCGCTGCTATCTAGCAACGGCCGCATAATCCGCAGCGGACGCAGCCGTTGCAGATGAACTTGCTTCCGCAGGTTTCACACCACTCAAAATACGGTGGATCCCAAAGCTCCGAGCTGGGGATTTCCAGGCCGAGCGGGTCCCTTAGGTCCCATTCGATTTGGCGGCCGCGGTGCTGGAGACCGGATTTCCATGCCTGCTCGCTTTGTAGGTTTTTGCCGCGAAGGTGATATGTACGCCCGTCTTTAACGAAGGTGCTTCCGGTCTCGATGAAAGCGAACGTTGCATCTGCCGCCACGCATTCAGCATGCAAATCGCACACCCATTCGTAATGACAAGGACGCGCGCCTGCGTAGTTTTCTCCGCCTACGATGACTTGCTCGATACCGTCGGGCTTTCCTAGGCTGCCGGGGGCGGCCTTCTCGACGGACACGCTTCCGATAAACGGCGCACACATAATGCCGCGGTGTGCCGCGGGTGTGGCGAGCAACAGGGGAATCCGTTCATTGGCCCTGCGCTGGTTTTCGCAGGTTACGTTGAGCATGACGTTATGCCAGCCATCGCCCCAGTCGCTGGGCAGACAGTCGCAAAAGCGTTCGGGACGTTTGGTCAGAATGAAAAACTTTACGTCGGGCCGTTGGCGGATGATATCCCACACTTCTGGCCGCCAGGCATCGGCCTCGGGCAACAAGAAGTCGCTCGTCATGCAGATGCGGATAAGCTCGCCGGCACGAACTTTGTAGCTACCGTCTCGTCGGCGTTGAAGGGGATAGGTAAAGCCCGACCTGCTCTTGCTGATCACGGAGGGGTCGATGCCGCGCTGGTCGTCCATGTAATACATGTAGCAGTTGTCGCATCCCTCGCTTACGCGCGTGCAGCCATGCCAGGGGTTCCAGATGTCGTGCATCTTTGTGCCTCCTTTGCGGTAGATGCGCGTCTGATGGACTCTGAAAGATTAACACCGGCAGATGAGCGCGGTGGCTTCGAACAATATGAAGATGTTGATTGATTAACGATTGGCAGGGCGCCTACGTCCCACGATGAGTACAATCGGTCGAGCAAATGTTGACCCATCAACAAATGAAGGAGTTTCCTTTATGCATCTAGCCCGTCGTGCCTGGTGCCGAACATTTCAGACGGTTTTTCGCATCGCATTGCCGATCCTGCCCTATACCGAGCCGCGTATTTTGGAGCATGCCGAGGATGTGCCCGCGGTGCTTCAAAAGCGTTCGATTCAGCGTGTGCTCATCGTGACAGACCCTGGTATTGCCCGTTTGGGGCTCACGGCGCCGCTCGAGCGCGCGCTCGCGTCCAAGGGGATTGACGCTACGGTCTATGCCGAAACGCGAGCGAACCCCACGGTCTCGAATGTGGAGGAAGCGGCGGCGCTGTATCGCGAGAACGACTGCCGGGCCATTATCGGCTTTGGTGGCGGTTCGGCCATGGACTGCGCCAAGGGTGTGGGGGCGCGTATCGCGCAGCCCGACAAACCCATCAACAAGATGCGCGGCCTGTTGCGCGTTCACCGTCTCCTGCCGCTGCTTATCGCGGTTCCCACTACCGCCGGTACAGGAAGCGAAGTCACGCTCGCGGCGGTGATTACCGACGGCGAGACTCACTATAAGTACCCCATTAACGACTTTGTGCTCATCCCGCGTTTTGCGGTGCACGACCCCGAGTTTACGCGCGGTCTGCCTGCTGCCATTACGGGGCAGACGGGTATGGACGCCCTGACGCATGCCGTCGAGGCCTTTATCGGGCGCAGCACTACGCCCTATACGCGCAAGATGGCGCGCCAGGCGGTTCAGCTCATCCACGACAATTTGCTCGAGGCCTATGAGCATGGTGACAACATGCGTGCGCGCCGCAACATGCTTTCGGCGGCGTATAAGGCGGGCGTCGCATTTACACGCTCCTATGTCGGATACGTGCATGCCATCGCGCACAGCCTGGGCGGCCGATACGGCATTCCGCACGGTTTGGCCAACGCCATCATCCTGCCGCACATGCTTCGCGCTTATGGTGAAACTGCAGCTCCCAAGCTTGCCGATCTTGCTCGCATGGCGGGTATTGCGCCGGCTGCTGCGCAGGACAGTCTTGCGGCCGAGGCTTTTATCGATTGGGTCGATCGCATGAACGAGGCCTTGGGAATCCCTAAATATGTCTCGGGCATTCGCCGCTCCGATATTCCGCAAATGGCGGCCCATGCCGATGCCGAGGCCAATCCGCTGTACCCCGTTCCGCTTTTGATGGACCGTTTGGAGCTCGAGCATATGTACGAGGTCGTCGCGGGTGGTATGTTTGAGGACGAGAACTAGGAGGGTCCATGAACACCGAGGAGATCGCGCACATCGTTAGCGATCAGCGCGCCTATTTTAAGACGCATGCCACGTTTGATGTCGATGCTCGCCGCCGCGCGCTCGTACGCCTGCGCGATGCGGTTCGGGCACACGAGGACGATATCGCCCATGCGCTCAAGACCGATTTGGGCAAGTCGCATGACGAGGCGTACATGTGCGAGATCGGCACGTCGCTTTCCGAGATTCGCCACCAGATTGCGCATGTGGCCCGGTGGAGTCGTGCGCACCTGCGCCCGTGCGACCTCGCCAATGCCATTAGCGTGTGCAAGACGCAGCCGGTTCCCTATGGCGTGACGCTGATCATGGCGCCTTGGAACTACCCGTTTTTGCTGACGCTCGAGCCGCTTGCTGGCGCCCTTGCCGCGGGCAATACCGTGGTCATCAAGCCGAGCGCCTATGCGCCGGCTTCGAGTGCGGTGCTCAAGCAGATTTGCGAGGAAGCGTTTGATCCGCGCCTGGTAACGGTCGTCGAGGGCGGCCGCGCCGAGAATGAGGCGCTGCTCGATGAGCGTTGGGATAAGATTTTCTTTACCGGCAGCGTTCCGGTCGGCAAGCTTGTCATGGAGCGCGCGAGCAAAAACCTCACGCCCGTGACGCTTGAGCTGGGCGGCAAGAGCCCCTGCATCGTGGACGCCACGGCAAACTTGCGCGTGGCAGCACGCCGAATCGCCTTTGGTAAGTGGCTCAACGTGGGCCAGACCTGTGTGGCACCCGACTACCTGCTGGTCGATGCGCGCGTGCACGACGAGCTGTTGGGTCTCATCAAGGAGGAAGTCCGTCGCATGTTTGGCGAGCATCCGCTCGACAACGAGGACTACGGCCATATCGTCAACGCCAAGCATTTCGCGCGCGTGCGTGGGCTGATCGACCCCGACAAGGTTGTGCTGGGAGGTGCGGCGCGCGAGGCCTCGCTCAAGATTGAGCCGACGATCCTGGACGGCGTGACGCCCGGGGATGCTGTAATGCAGGAGGAGATTTTCGGTCCCATCTTGCCGGTGCTGACGTTTGAGAGCCTGGACGAGGCCGAGGCGTTTATTACGGATCGTTCGACGCCGCTGGCGCTGTACATCTTTAGCCAGGACCGCTCGGTGCAGCAGCGCTTTGTGCGTTACGTGCCCTTTGGCGGCGGTTGCGTCAATGACACCATCATGCATCTGGCTACGAGCCATATGGGCTTTGGCGGCATGGGCGCAAGCGGCATGGGGCAATACCATGGCCGCGAGAGTTTCGATACGTTTAGCCACAAGAAGAGCATCGTGAACAAGGCAACATGGCTGGATGTACCGTTCCGCTACGCGCCCTACGCAAGCTGGAAACACAAGTTCGTGCGCATGTTTGTGCACTAGAACGAGATAGAAGATAACGAAAAAGTGGCCGCCCCCGCGTAAGCGAAGACGGCCACTTCTCACGATGAAAACGTGTATCAGAGTTGGCAAGACCCGCTGCCACGGGTGCCATCCGTGCCCCCATCTTATCTGCAAGCGCTCCGTCATGCAATCGTTGCGATGAACGGTCGAAAAGGCCCGGGTGGGTGAATTTGTGTCCGCACGTGCCTTTAGACTTCTCCGTAAGGTCAAACGCCGGACATTCCGGCATCTAGGAGGGCTTGCCATGTTTGATGACGACGACCTGTTCGATCTGACGGATGATCCATTTGAGTGGGATCTGCTGCTCGATGACGACGAGCTGGAGCAGGATCGCAAAAAGCGGAAGGATAAGAACGCGCAAGTCGACGTATCGAAAAAGAATGACAAGCGCCGCCGTGGTTTGTTTGGCGGGCTCTTTGGCTAGGCGGTCCTGTTAAAGCGTCTGTATACTTGTTTCAGTAAAACGCGTTGCGAAATGAGGACACAGACGATGATGTGGTTTACCGCCGACCTGCACCTGGGCGATACGAATATCCTGCACGATATGGATCGACCGTTTGCCTCGGTCGAGGAAATGAACCGTAAGGTTATCGATGCCATTAACGAATGCGTTGCTGCGGACGACCGCCTCTACATCCTGGGAGACTTTACGTATCGCTTGCCCATGGCGGAGGCCGTGCGCCTGCGCGAGCGTATTGCCTGCCAAAACGTCACGCTCATACGTGGTAACCATGACGGCGATTGGGAGGATCCGGACGCACCGCAAATTTGGGATGACGTGCGCGATTACCTGGAGATTGCTCCCGGTTATGCCAAGGGATATCGTCTGGTTCTGAGCCATTACCCCATGCTCAGCTGGAACGGCAAAGCGCGTGGCGCCATTATGCTGCACGGGCATATCCACAGCAGGGGAGACCGTACCAACACGCGCAACCGTGATCGCGAGCGTCCCATTTTCCGATACGATGTCGGCCTTGATGCCAATGGCTACAAGCCCGTAAGCCGAGACCAGATCTTAAGCTTCTTTGGACTGTAACCCTCAAGCCACCATAAAGGGGACAGGCACCTTTGTGGTGTTTTTTCCATAGATTGGAGTCGTTATGAAGCAACTGCTCATTCGTGCCGACGATATCGGTTATTCGTACGCTGTTGACCTGGGGATCGCCCGCAGCGTCAACGAGGGTTTGGTGCGCTCGGCGGGCCTTATGCCCAATATGCCCGAGGCCGAGCGTGGCTGGTCGCTCGTGGCGGATGCCGGCATTGCGGTGGGCCAGCATACCAATGTGTGCCTGGGAAAGCCGTGTGCCGACCCGGCGCTCATCCCGAGTCTGCTCGACGGCAACGGCGAGTTCCATAGCAGCCGTACCTTCCGCGAGCACTTTAAGCGTGGCGAGGAACTGATTGACTTCGACGAGGCCTGCATTGAGATTCGTGCGCAGCATGACCGCTTTGTCGAGATCGTGGGTCGCGAGCCCGATTACTTTGAGGCCCACGCCGTTATGAGCAAAAACCTCAATCGAGCGATCTCGGCGGTGGCGCAGGAGCTGGGCCTTAAGGAGCAAAAGGCGAGCTTCGACCCCACGGCCGTGGTGCGCTGCGGAGATACCGATCTGCGTATGGTGATGCGCTCGATGGAGCCGGGCTACGAGCCCAAGGAAGCAATCATGCAGACGGTTCGCGAGATGGCCGATGGCGAGACGGTCGTCTTCGTGTGCCATCCGGGCTATCTCGATCGCTTTATCCTAGAGAATAGCTCGCTTACGACCGATCGTACCAAGGAGGTCGATGCACTGATCGACCCCGAGCTGCGGGCGTGGCTCGAGGCTCAGCCCGATCTTCGTCTGATCGACTATCGCGACCTGTAATGACTCCAAACCACCACAATGGGGACAGGCACCTTTGTGGTGGTTCTGGCGCCGTTGCCATTATGGCTGCGGCGCTTTTTTGTCCGCGTGGCGCGGTAGAGTGTAGAAGGTTGATATTTGCGTCCATCCAGGAGCTGCTATGAACGAGATCAAGTGCCCGCATTGCGGCCAAGTCTTTAAGGTTGATGCGTCCGGCTATGCAGACATCGTCAAACAGGTGCGCGATGCTGAATTTTCGCATGACCTTTACGAACGTGTGAAGGCTGTCCAGCGCGAAGGCGAGCAGGCGTTGGAGCTTGAGCGTTCGCGTTCGGCGTCTGCCTTGCAGGAGGCGGAGTCCCAGCGCAACGCTCAGCTTGTTGAGCAGAAAAACGCCGCGGCTCAGGAGCTGGCGCAGGAAGTTGCCAAGCGCGACGCCGAGCTTGCCGAGCTGCGCGCCAAGCTCGAGGGCGCTGCCGCAGAGCGCGAGAGCGCAAGCCAGCGTGCGGCTGTTGAGGCCCGTGCCGATGCTCAAAAGGAGAATGCTGAGCTCCAGCGCGAGATTGACAACCTGCGTGCGCAGCTGGGACGCAAGGACGACGAAGCCAAGCTTGCCGAGGCCGCGGTGCGCAATGCCGCTCAAAACGACCTGTCCGCACGCGATGCCCAGATTGCCGAGCTGCAGGCGAAGCTCTCTGCGGCGGACAAAGCTCAGGAGATGGCGCTTGCCGCTGCCGCGGCTGAGTCGCAGCGCGAGCTCGCTGCGGCTCGCAGCGAAGCTGAGCGCACGCTTGCCGACTATCAGGCGAAGGTGAAGGAGAAGTTCTCCGCCGCAAAGGCTCAGTCTGAGCAGGAGGCAGAGGGTCTGCGCGCCCAGCTGCGTGAGCAGGAGCTGACGGCAAAAATGAACCTGTCGGAGGCGGTTGCCGCGGCGGAGCGTGAGCGCGATGAGGCGCGCGCGAAACTCACGAGCGAGCTTGCGGTGCGCGATTCGCGTGAGGAGCAGGCCAAGGCGGCGCACGAGCTCGAGCTTGCCCAAGCAAAGCGCGCGAGCGATGAGTTGATCCGCTACAAGGACGAAGAGATTGAGCGCCTCAAGGATATGAAGGTGCGCCTGTCCACCAAGATGGTGGGCGAGTCGCTCGAGCAGCACTGCGAGACCGAGTTCAATCGCTTGCGCATGACGGCGTTTCCCAATGCGTATTTTGAGAAAGACAACGATGCATCCGAGGGCACCAAGGGTGATTTCATCTTCCGTGAGTGCGATGCGGGCGGCAACGAGATCATCTCGATTATGTTCGAGATGAAAAACGAGAATGATGAAACCTCGACCAAGCACAAGAACGAGGACTTCTTTAAGAAGCTCGACCACGATCGCCGCCAGAAAGGCTGTGAGTACGCGGTGCTCTGCACCCTGCTCGAGCCCGAGAGCGAGCTCTATAACGCCGGCATCGTGGACGTGAGCTATCGCTACGAGAAGATGTACGTGATCCGCCCGCAATTCTTCATTCCCATGATCACGCTGCTGCGCAACGCTGCCATGGGCTCGCTGCGTTATAAGCAGGAGCTGGCGGAGTACAAACAGCAGAACATCGATGTCACGAACTTCGAAGCCAAGATGGAAAAGTTCAAGGATGGTTTCTCGCGCAACTACAACTTGGCGAGCAAGCAGTTCGAATCGGCCATCAAGGAGATCGACGCTGCCATCAAACAGCTCGAGAAGACCAAGGACGACCTACGTCGCAGTACCGAGAATCTGCGTCTGGCCCACAACAAGGCCGATGAGCTTACAATCCGCAAGCTCACCTGGGGCAACAAGACCATGAAGGCGGCCTTCGACGAGGCGCGCGAGACGGCAACGGGTGCGGGCGATGGGCCCGCCGAGGCCGATTCGTATGAGGTTGAGGATACCGAGTAGCGCATAGCACACGGCGCAAAAAGCGGGGCCGCTGGCAATGTTGCCAGCGGCCCCGCTTTGTTTGCTCGGCTGATTCGGCTAGTCTTCGAGCAGGTCTTCGATAAAGCCGACGCGGTAGTGGGCGAAGATGACCTCGCCGCCGTCTTGCGTGGCATCCAGATCAACATCGCCCATGATGCCAAAGTCGTGGTCGCCATCCTCGTCGGCAAAGATTTGGTGCACGTGCCACACGTGGTCGGTTTTCTCGTCGCTCTCGTCGATGGTAAACATCGCCGAGCTGCGGGCGTCGCCGTTGGTGAGGATTTCCTCGTGCTGCTCGTGATAGGCGTCGAGCGCCTTTTGCCAGCGAACCTCGCTCATGCCCCAGTCCTCATCGAGCTCGCCCAGGTCGCGGACGTGCTCGCGGGCTGCAAGGGTCACGCGGCGGAAGAGCGCATTGCGCACCAGCAGGGTGCAGCCGCGGCGGTCTGCCACAACCTCGTCGATACCCTGAGGCGGCGCGGCGTCGAGCGCGGCCGGGTTGCCGGCGTTCTCCCACTCGTCCACCAGGCTCGAGTCCACCGAGCGCACCACAAAGCCCAGCCACGAGATAATGTCGCGCAAGCGCTCGTCGCGCTTCTCGATGGGCACGGTGCGATCGAGCGAGCGGTAGGCTTCGGCAAGGTAGCGCAGCAGGATGCCCTCGGAGCGGGCGATGCCGAGCTTTTGAATATAGCCCTTAAAGTCGCTCGCGCTCTCCAGCATGTCGCGCAGGACGCTCTTGGGCGAGAGCTGGTAGTCGTTGGCCCAGGGTACCTCCTGGCAGTACTTGTCAAAGGCGGCATCGAGCAAGTCCTCGAGCGGTTTTTCATAGGTCACATCCTGGATGCGCTCCAGGCGCTCCTCGTACTCGACGCCGTCGGCCTTCATCTCGGCCATGGCGCGATCGCGGGCGGCACGCTCCTGCGCGCGCAGCACCTGTTTGGGGTCCTCGAGCGTGGCCTCTACCATCGAGATGAGGTCCATGGTGTAGGTCTCACTCTCGGGGTCGAGCAGCTCCAGCGCGGCGAGAAGGAACGGCGAAAGCGGCTGATCGAGCGCAAAGTCCTCGGGCAGGTCGACCGTCAGTGCGTAGTCGATGTCCGGCGCGGCGTCAGCCGGAGCGTCGGGTGCGGGCGGCACCTCGGTGCGCACGACGACGCCGGAGTCGATGAGCGTGGCGAAGATCTCGTCGGCACGAACCTCGAGCTTGGCCTTTTCCTCGGGAGTCTGCAGGCTCGTCTCGATGAGGTCGTGTACGCGGGCTCGGGCATCGCCGCCCTGCTCGACCACGCTGATCACCATGGAGTGTGTGATGCGCAGGCGCGGCTTGAGCGTTTCGGGCTGCGTCTCGATCAGGCGCTCAAAGGTCTGCTTGTTCCAGGTGACAAAGCCCTCCGGGGCCTTCTTCTTTTTAATCTTGCGGAGCTTTTTGGGGTCGTCGCCCGCCTTGGCCATGAGCTTGGCGTTCTCAATCTCGTGCTCCGGGGCTTCGGCGATGACCATACCCTCGGTGTCAAAGCCCGAGCGGCCGGCGCGGCCGGCGATCTGATGGAACTCGCGGGCGCGCAGGCGACGCATCTTGTATCCGTCGAACTTGGTGAGCGCGGTGAGCACCACGGTGTGGATGGGCACGTTGATGCCGACACCGAGCGTGTCGGTGCCGCAGATGACGGGCAGCAATCCCTGCTGCGCCAGGCGTTCGACCAATAGGCGATAGCGCGGCAGCATGCCGGCGTGGTGCACGCCGACGCCGCAGCCGAGCAGGCGCTTGAGAATCTTGCCGAATGCCGTGGAGAAACTCGTGCCCTTGGCAGCCTCCTTGATGGCCTCGCGCTGCTCCTTGCTGGCGATGCCAAAGTTGGCGAGCGATTGCGCCGTGGCAAGTGCGGCGTCCTGGCTAAAGTGCACGATGTAGAGCGGAGCCTCGCCGCGGCGCATCGCGAGCTCGACGGTGCCCTCGAGCGAGGTCGTTACATAGTCGTAGCTCAGCGGCACGGGACGCGGGGCGTCGACGACCAGGTCGCAGGTGGCGCCGGTGTGCTCCTCGAGTGAGGCGGCGATAGCGGTGACATCGCCGAGCGTGGCGCTCATAAGCATGAATTGTGTATGGGGCAGGGTGAGCAGCGGCACCTGCCAGGCCCAGCCGCGGTCGGGGTCGGCGAAGTAGTGGAACTCGTCCATGGCGACGCAACCCACGTCGGCGTCTTCGCCCTCGCGCAGCGCGTCGTTCGCAAGGATCTCGGCCGTGCAGCAGATGACGGGTGCCTTGGTGTTGATATGCGTGTCGCCGGTGATCATGCCGACGTTATCGCGGCCGAGCACCTGCACCAGGTCAAAAAACTTCTCGCTGACCAGGGCCTTGATGGGGGCGGTGTAATAGCAGCGCTTGCCTTGCGCCATGCCCATAAAGAGCATGCCCAGCGCGACAAGCGACTTACCGGAGCCGGTCGGCGTGCCCAAAATGACATGGTCGCCAGCGGCTAGGTCCATCAGGGCTTCTTCTTGGTGGTCCCACAACTCAATGCCGCGGTCACTCGTCCATTCAAAGAAGCGTTCGAAGGCCTGGTCGGGCGTGAGCCATGGCTCGGGCTCGCTGCCATCCTCGGGCTCCCACCAGGTGGGGGAGAGCGCGCCGAGCGAGCCGAACTCGGCCTCGGTGCCTGTGCCGCCCGAGAACGAGCTAGCGGCGCCGGCGCCGGAAACGGTGCTGGCGGAAGTATCTGTCGTGGTCTGTGCCATGTGGTTTGCTTTCTCTCGCGTTTGTCCGCCATCCATTATGGCGTAGCGGCGGCATGGGGCGCCAGCGCGCGAGAAAATGCAGGAAATGGGCGTTCTACCCAGTCGTTTGGTGCAGTTGACAGCTAAGTGAGTAGACTTTTTGCAATATCGCGAGCACACGGCTTTTGCGCAAGGGCTCTACCTGCGGTTTTATTTTTCGCTATGTGGGTTGTGCTTGGCTATTGCAAAAAAGTCTACTCACTTAGATTTGAGGGTCGTTCGCTGGCAGCTATTTGCGCTTGTTTGCCGACGCCGCGACCATCAGAGGCCTCTAGGACTCCTGCGGTAAACGCTTCTTGCCCTTGCGGGCGCGGTTCTTAAAGTTCTCGACGGCTTCTTCCATGCCAAGGGGCACGTAGGTGAGCTCATCGAGGTCGTCGGGCAGATAGCAGGCGAGGCTCTGCTCCTGCGCCCGGCCCGCCGCGAGCTGCTCTTCGGTAGGCTTCGCGTCGGGTGTGGCGCAGATGCCGTAGACGACGGCACCCATCTCGCGCGTGCGGCATTCGTACTCGGTCTCGGGATGCTCGGGATGGTCGCGGCGCACGTCATCGCTCACCCAGAGCGTGCCGTAACCGGCCGCGGCAAACTGCCCCAGGGCGTAGTCGCGCAGCGGCTTGCTGTCGGTACGCAGCGTGACGGTGGCGCGGGCAGTAAAGAGCGGACGGTAGAGCATCAGATGGTCGACATGGACGAGGCGCTTTTTGGCGTACTTGGCCTTGGGCTGCGGAGTGGGAAAGTTGATGGTGATGGCATCGAGCTCGCCTGCGGCAAACAGCCGCGGCAGCGATGCGGCACCACGGGGTAGCACGAGCGCGTTGGGCAGCTCCTGCTCGCAAATCTTCTGCGCGGCATAGGCGATGCAGATGGGCTCCTGGTCCATGCCGATAAAGAGCGTGTCGGGCTCACGGTGAGCACGCTCAACCAAGTAGGTTCCTTTGCCGCAGCCCAGATCCAGGTGAAGGCGGGCGAAGGGCTTGCCGCCAGCCGGCGTGCATGCCTCACGCCAGTGCCCAGCATAGTTCTCGGGGCTCGTCTCGATGGCGTCGGCGTAGCGCTCCAGGCGCTCCTCGAGCACAAAGTTCTTAGGCGTGCGAACGTGGACGGCTCCCATGAGGCTCCTTGGTCATAAGTGCGAAACGCATGGCTGCACGTTCCGGCAATGGGTTGGAAGGGGTGGGCGCGATTTGCCCGAAAGATGCGGTACGGCTCAGCGGCGAGTCGTCGACGCCTACAGACGCTTGAGAATCACATAGCGGTTGAGCTCGCCGCTGCGACCGTCGGCGTGGAAACGCTCAAGCTCGCGTACGGGGACCTCGCCGCTCTTGTAGAACGTACGGACTCCGCGCACCAGGTCGGTGATCTGCTGATCGTCAAAGTGATGGCAATAGCGGTAAGCGTGGCGGTCGTTTTGCCAGCCAATGAGGTGGTCGCCGACTTCAAACTGCGCGGAGTCGTAGCCCTCAAACGGCGGGGTGAGCTCGGCGCGGGCCTCGGCGCGAACGGCCTTGCGCGCCATGCGCTCGTCGTTCATAAATTCCCAAAAGCTGATGGCGATGATGCCGCCCGGGCGCGTCTGGCGCACCAGGGCGTCGAGCACGCGCACGCGGTACTCGCACGAGGGCACGTGGTGCATAAAACCAAAGCAGACCGAGATGTCGGCAAGTGGCGCGTCGAAGAGCACGTCGGGCGTCTCGGCGGGGTTGAGCTTCATGAGGGCGTCGAGCACGTCGAGTTCCTGGAAGTGCAAGTTGGGGATGCGCAGGGCGTGGCCGCGCGCATCGATGGCCAGATCCTGGCACGAGTCGACGCCATAGAACTCAAAGGGGCAGCTGGCATCCGCCGAGGGGCTCGCGCCATCTACGCCCTTGGCGGCAAGCGTGCCGCCGGCGGCAAAGTTCTCGAAGCGCATGTTGCCGCAGGCAAGGTCGAAGACACGGACGGGATGCTCGATGGTGGCCACATCGAGCTGCTCGAGCGCGATGTCCATAGTGCGCACCCAGCCGGGCCACGGGGCCTGGCGCGTATCGGAAAAGGAGGCGGAGTGCTCGCGATAGAACGTATTGTTGAGCTGAATGAGCGATGAGGCGAAATCGCGGTTCACGGCGCGGGACTCCCTCCGTTGGCGGTGCGGAATAAACAGTACGACCATACTACCGTTAACGCCGCAACGGGGACAACCAAGCGGCGGATCATTGCTCTGTTTAGACATATTTCCGCAGCTCATATGCGCCCGCAACCGCCGGTTGTCAAAAATCTCACTAGAATAGGTGGCATGCTTTTGGCGGTGGCGGATAGATTTTTAACTGTGCAAGGCGCCTTAAGAACAAAAGCGGTCCGGCGGCACGGCTGGCATCACATAGGAGGAACCATGAATGTAGAAACTGCGCAGCGGCTCGCCGACCTTCGCCGCAGCAAGGGCTTTAGCCAAGAAGGGCTGGCGCGAAAGCTGGGGCTGTCGCGCCAGGCGGTCAGTAAATGGGAACGTGCGGAGAGCTCGCCCGATACCGAAAATCTGATTTCGCTCGCAAAGCTCTATGGTGTGAGTCTGGATGAGCTCCTCAATCCGAGCGATGAGATCGAGGACGATATCGAGTTTGAGAACGAGGACCGCGCCCGTCAGCGCGAGGCCGAGGCAGCGGAGCGCGCCCGTACCCATGAGGCGGCAGCACGTGCTACCGAGGCGGCAACACAGGCGAGTGATGCCGCCGCCAAGGCGGCGCAAGCGGCAAGCTGGAGCGCGCAGGCAGCTAATGCGGCGACGGCTCAGGTGACGGGTGCCGGTGCGACCAGCGTGACTCCGGTGAAGGGCCCCTTCCAGTCGTTCCCGTATTGGGCCGTGTGCTGGCTACTGTTCTTTTTACTGATGTTCCTGGTTGGTGCCAGCCCCTTTCCCGCACTGATCTTCTTTACGATTCCCATCTATCACTGGGTGGCGCGTGCGCTCGATGGCGATTGGGCACGCGGGGATATTCAGGTTGGTCCGGTGTCGGTGGCGGTCAAGGCCCAGGGGAAGGATACTTCTGCGGAACCTGATGCTGACGTGGCTACCGCGGCCACCGCTGAGCCGTGTGCCAAAGAGGGTGACGAATGATGAAGCTTTCGCATGAATCCAAGCTGCGTCTGGGCGTCGGCATCGGAGCGTTTGTGCTCATCATCGGGCTTGTATTTGGCATTTCGAGGACTTTGATTCATTTTGAGGGACCGTGGGATTTCGGCACCGCTACGCTCGATTGGCCTGGTCGGGATAGCGGCAACTATTCTGCTCAGCCTCAGAAGCTTTCGAGTGAGACCTTTGATGCTGACTCATTCCAGTCCCTTGATTTGGATGTGACATCGAGCACGGTCGAGATCAAGCACGTCTCCGGTGGGCCGGTGCGTGTCATCGAGAGTGGTCGCGTTGCGAAGGGGGCACCTGCTTCAGATGCGGCAACCCGGAACCTTGCAGAGGTCAAGGGCTCTACGCTTAAAATCAGCCAGTACGATTGCGACGACGAGCGCGCGATTAACCGTACGGTCACCATTGAGCTTCCGCGCGAAGTTGCCGAGAACATGGTCGGCATTACGGCAAGCGTTGAATCGGGCGACTTGACGTTTACGGGCATTGCATGCCGCGATCTGGATGTGACGCTTGGTTCGGGCGACGTTGAGTTTACCGGCGCCGTAACCGACACTCTGAGTGCCGAGGTTGGTTTGGGCGACGTGACGTTTGACCTGAATCAGGCCCCTGCGAAGTCGATGGACGTTACCGTGGGTTCGGGCGATGCGGAGATAACGGTTCCGAACTCTACGGGCTTTAAGGCGAGCCTCACCTTGGGTTGTGGCGACTTCGAGAGCGACTTCCTTCCGGATGGCTATGACGGTGAGATGGTTTCGAATCTTGAGTTCGATAACGGTGACAAATCCGCCGCGTATCGTTTTGAGGTCGGTGCGGGCGATATGTCGTTTGACTCGGAGTAATGGGGCGGATGAAGGTCTAGAGGCAAAAGCGCAGACGCACTCTTTGATGGAGGCGTCGGGGCCGAGGTTGGCTCCGGCGCCTTTGCCTTTACAATGGGGACATGGAACAGATTATCTTGAACATACTCGAGGTCCTGCGTCGTGGCGAGGCCGTGGACGACAAGACCCTCGTCAAACTGATACATGCCGAGGCGCGCCGCGAGGGTGCCGACAAACGTGACCTGGCCAAGCGCCGACTGCTGCCGTTTTACCAGCGGGTTAAACGTGAGAAGCCGGCTCGTTGGGCTGGATGGAATGTCGATGCCGAGCTGGAGCGTCAGCTGCTGCAGGTGCTGCGCATGAAGCCGCGCCGAACGGCCTCGGGCGTGGCGACCATTACCGTCATCACCAAGCCGTGGCCCTGTTCGGGCGATTGCCTGTTTTGCCCCAACGATCTGCGCATGCCCAAAAGCTATCTGCATGCCGAGCCGGCATGCGCCCGTGCGGAGCAAAACTGCTTTGACCCGTATTTGCAGGTGAGCGCTCGCCTGACCGCACTTTCGCAGATGGGGCATGCGACCGACAAGATCGAGCTCATTGTGCTCGGCGGTACCTGGAGCGACTATCCGCAAGGGTATCAGACGTGGTTTATGTCGGAGCTCTTCCGTGCGCTCAACGACGATGCCGTGGCCGGCGTGGCGGCCAATCCCATGCTGGCCCGCCCGGGCATCAGCCGCGCCGAGGCGGGACGCCTGCTCGATGACGCGCCCGCCGATGCGTTGCCGCCGGTGGTGGCGGAGCGTCGCGAGCGCTATCGGGCTGCCGGTATTGCAATCGATGAGCGTGAACTTGCGGCAGGTGTTGCCGACGAGCAGAGGCGTGTGGATGCTGCCGTGGGCGGCTACAACCGCGCGGTGCGTCGTCTGTACGGCCCCGGCACGCCGTGGGGCGAGGTCGCCGAGTGGCAGACAGCAACGATGGAGGAGCTTGAGCGCCAGCAGCGCATCAACGAGACGGCGAAGCATCGCGTGGTGGGGCTCGTTATCGAGACGCGCCCCGATGCCGTAACGCCACAGGCCCTCACGCTTATCCGCCGCCTGGGCTGCACCAAGATTCAGATGGGCATCCAAAGCCTTGACCAGCACCTGCTCGATATCAACGAGCGCCGCATTACGGTGGCGCAGATTGAGCGGGCGTTTTCGCTTGCGCGCCTGTTTGGCTTTAAGATCCACGCGCACTTTATGCTCAACTTGTTGGGTGCTACGCCCGAGGGGGACAAGCGTGACTACGAGCGCTTTATGACCGAGGGGGCCTTTATGCCCGACGAGGTCAAGGTCTACCCGTGTGCGCTCATCGAGGGTTCGCGTCTGGTGGGCTGCTATGAGCGTGGCGAGTGGCGCCCCTATACCGAGGAAGAGCTGCTCGATGTGTTGGCAGACGACATCGTGGTGACGCCGGCGTTCTGCCGCATTAGCCGCATGATTCGCGACTTTAGCTCCGACGACATTATGGTGGGCAACAAGAAGCCCAACCTACGTCAGCTCGTCGAGAACCGCCTGGCTGCTCGGGATGACGGTGCGACGGTGCGCGAGATTCGCTATCGCGAGATCAGCACGGCGGGCGCCGACCTGGATGAGCTGGCCCTTGACGAGGAGGTGGCGTACGAGACGCCGGTGACGCGTGAACGCTTTTTGCAGTGGGTGACGCCCGAAGGCAAGATCGCCGGCTTTTTGCGCCTGTCGCTGCCCGATCGTTCGTTTGTTGCCGCGCACGCGGACGAGCTGCCGACGGGGCCGGAGGAGGCGATGATTCGCGAGGTGCACGTCTATGGTATGGCGGCGCGCGTGGGCGATCAGGGCCAGGCGGCTCAGCATCACGGTCTGGGGCGTTTGCTCGTGGAACGTGCGTGTGAGATCGCTCAGGATGCCGGCTATACGCGCATTAACGTGATCAGCGCGATTGGCACGCGTGAGTATTACCGCCACCTGGGTTTTTGCGACCATGACCTTTATCTGCAGAAGGAGCTCTAGATGAACAAGCCGAGTGTTTCCGTCGGAGTTGTTGCCGGCGTTGCCCTGGGAGCCGCGGCGCTGGGTACAGCTGCCGTCGCTGTTCGCGCTGCCTGTTTGCAGGTCGCACGGACCCGCAACGGGTTGGCGCGCGTGAAGCGTGTGCACGATGAGAGCGGTGCCGAGGTCCGTGTGCTCGTGCAGCGAGGCGTCTACCAAAGCGCGAGCTATGTTGGCGATCGCTGGGCTGAGCCGGCCTTTGCGTACTATCGCGCATTTGACGATGTGTTCGAGGCCGAGGACGCCATGCGCGATACTTACGGGCATGGTATCGACCGCATGCTCATGCTGGGCGGTGGCGGGTTTGCCTATCCCAAGTTTGCGCTGATGTCGCATGAAGGCTTGCGCATGGACGTCATCGAGTACGATGCCGAGATTACGCGTCTGGCGCGTCGTTGGTTCTACTTGGACGAGCTGGAGCGCACGGTTGGCGATCGCCTACGGGTGATTACCGCCGAGGCGCGTTCGTACCTGGGTGTGACGAGCGTGGGACATCGTCGCTACGACGTGGTTGTGAGCGATTGCTTTGGCGGCGCCGAACCCGTGCGCGAGCTGGCGACCGTTGAGGCGCTCCGTTTCGCCCGGGGCAGCTTGAACCCGGGCGGCATCTATGTAGCCAATATCGTGAGCGCGAACGAGGGAAGCGATGTGTCGTTCCTGCGCGATTGCGCCGCCACGGCGCTCGAGGTGTTCGACCACGCTTGGGTGATTCCCTGTGGCGATACAGAGTTTGGCGGCGAGGAGAACTATCTGCTCATCGCCAGCGACGGTGACTATGCCTTTGCCGAGGCCGTACCTTTCGACACCGACTTCCTCGGCATTCCGCTCCACGACTAGCTTATTGAGCCCCGTCCCAAAAAGACTGGTCTTAGGCGTGGTCGCGCCAGCCGAGGACGCGTTGCTTCATGCCTTCGATGTCGAGGACGCCTTCGGCAAAGCCTTTGCGCACGAGTTCCTCGGGAACGAATTCGTCGTAACGATCGAAGTAGGGCACCTCGCCGGGATAGACGAGCTCGATAGGATCGAAGTCTTTCTCGGCCTCGGCAGCGAGCACCTCAAAGAACGTCTCCTCGTCGGCCTTCATCTTAAACTGCATAAAGTACGGGCGCGACGGATCGAGCCCGCGAAGGCCAAGCTCTGCGGCGCATTTAATCTTGAGCATGCGTTCGAGCGCCAAGAAGGCATAGCTGCCCAACCAGGGGAAGAGCACCCACGTGTCGCCGCCCAGGTTGATGAGCGGCTTGGTTCCCGCGCCCGAGATCTCGGCGGTATGACGAGCCTGCGCAAGGCGTGCTCGTGCGTTGCCCATAAGGTACGGATATGCCGCGTGCTCGTTGAGCGCCTGGCGCATGCGCTCGAGTACATGTGTGTTAATGTCGCCAGGGCAGTCGCCAAAGTAGGCCGGTACACGGCCCTTGACCTGTGTGGCAAAGACGGTGTGACGCTTCCAGTCCACTTCCTCGACAATCCAGCAATGGCCTGCGATGGCGATGCGCTCGCCAGGTGGTGGCGGGTTGACGATCGTGCCCAGCTCGGCCGATTCGCTGCGAACGGTAAACTCCTCGTTCTCCTGGAACACGGCGTAGAACTTAAAGTTGTTGATGATGCGCTCGCCCGCGAGGCCCACGATGAGCCCGCCGCCCTCGGTGACCTGGATGTGGTCGATCTTAATGAGGTGGCGCAGCAGCACGCGGTAGTCATCGGCGGAGACGCGGTGGAAATAGCTGAGCGTGAGCACGCGCTGGGCAAGTTCGGCCGGTGTGAGCTCGCCGGTGCTGGCGAGCGTCGACATGGTCTGGTGATAGAGCAAGCTGTAGGGGAGTCGATCGAGCTCGGGTGGCTCGACCCACTTTTCCTCACGATAGAGTTGCACGAGCGCGATGCCCTGCAGGAGCTTCCAGGGAATCGTTTCGGGCATCATCGTGCGCGGCTCGGGCTCCTCCTCGCGCATGACGAACCACATCTCGGGCGGAAGATCGCGGCGACCTGTACGCCCCATGCGCTGCAAGAAGGAACTGACGGTAAACGGTGCGTCGATCTGAAACGCGCGCTCCAGACGGCCGATATCAATACCGAGCTCCAGCGTGGAGGTGGTGACGGTTGTCTGTGCCTGTTCCTCGTCGCGCATGAGCTCCTCGGTGGTCTCGCGCAGCGATGCCGAGAGGTTGCCGTGGTGGATCAGGAAGCGGTCGGGCTCGTGCCGGTTCTCACAGTAGCTGCGCAGCATGGAGCACACGGCCTCTGCCTCCTCGCGCGAGTTGGCAAAGACCAGGCACTTGCGGCCGCGGGTATGTTCAAAGATATAGCCCATGCCGGGATCGGCGTTGTCGGGCGCGGTATCGGTGGTGTTGAGCAGCGCCTGCTCGGTCGCTCGCGGGATGTCGACTTCTCCCTCGGGAGCCGAGGAAGTGCGACGGTCCTTAGGGGCGGCCTTGCCTCGTGTCTGTTCGCGACGTTGACGGCGTTCCTCCTGTGTAAGCTGTCCGCTGTGGCGCATATCTTGGATGCCGGCGGGCGGTGCCGCGGGTGCCGCTGCTTCAATGCGCTCGCATGCGAGCACCTCGGCTTCCTGCGGCCCTGCGCTCATAAATCCTCGTTGCTGCGCCTGGGGGCCCGAGTTGTAGAAGTGCTCCATGGAGATGCGCCACACGCGGCGCGGTTCCTCAAAGCGGGGGATAACGCAGTCGCGCCCCGTTCCCTGCGAGAGAAAGGCACCCGTGCGCCCGGGGTCGCCGATGGTGGCCGAAAGGCCAATGCGGCGGGGCTGCACGCCTGCCATGCGCGAGAGGCGCTCGATAAGACAGAGCGTCTGCCCGCCGCGGTCACCGCGCATGAGCGAGTGGACTTCGTCGATAACCACATAGCGCAGGTCGCAAAACATGCGCGGGATCGCCATGTGCTTATGGATCAGGAGCGCCTCGAGCGACTCGGGCGTAATCTGTAGGATGCCGCTCGGTTTTTTGATGAGTTTGGCCTTGTGTGATTGCGAGACATCGCCATGCCAGTGCCAGACGGGGATATCGGCTTCTTCGCACAGGTCGTTGAGGCGGACGAATTGGTCGTTGATGAGCGCCTTGAGGGGGCCAATGTAGAGGGCGCCCACGCTTGCGGGCGGGTTCTCCCAAAACTCGGTCAGGATGGGAAAGAAGGCTGCCTCGGTTTTGCCGGAAGCCGTGGATGCCGTCAGGAGCACATTGTCCTGTGTGTTGAAGATGGCATCTGCCGCCGCAACCTGGATAGAGCGCAAGCTCTCCCAATCGTGGGAGTAGATGAAGTCTTGGATAAACGGGGCGTAGCGGTCAAAGGCGTTCACGGGTCCTCCTTTCAACAACGAATCTCTCAACGCGGCTGGCAACGGCTTGCTGCATTACTGCTTCAACGTTTGCCCAGATAAAACCTGCCAAAATAAACCTGTTCCTTTTTGGTAGGTTAGATGGTGAACTCGGCGAAGTTGCAGTCGCCGCCCGCGGTGCCGGTGTCGCCTGTTGCGGCTGCCGGCGCCAGCGCGTCGCCGCCGACGCTTTGCAGCAGCTCGGCCACATTTGCATCGGGGTTCTGACACAGGATATCGAGCAGCTCGATAAAGTCACGGATAACCTCACGCGGCGTCAAGTGCGTATCGGCTCCCACGCGGCCGAACTCAATCTTGAGAAAGTCCACCAAGTCGTTTTCGGCAAGCGTGGGCGTCCAGCCAAAGTAGCCGGCATGGATCTGCATGAGTTTTTCGATGAGCACCAGCAACTCCTCATAGGTGAGCGGCTGCAGGCGGATGATGGGCGCAAGCATGTCCTTGAGGTCCTCGCGCGCAAAACGGCCCTGGGCGAGACGGCTGCGCAGGGCTTCATAGGAAAACACGCCGCGTCGACGGTCCTCGATAGAGGTTGGAGTGCCGCCCATAATCATGCCCAAGTACTGCGCCTTGCCTTGCAGCGTGTCGTTGTACATGGTCAGGATCTTCTCGTAGTTGTACTGGCGCGTGATGGCGTTGGGAATCTTGTACAGGTTTACAAGTTCGTCGATGAGCACCAGCATGCCCTTGTAGCCGCTGCAGACCAAAAAGCGTGCGATGAGCTTGACGTAGTCGTACCAGTCGTCGTCGCTGATGATGGTCGAGGAGCCCAGCTCGGCGCGCGCCTCGCTCTTGGTGCGGTACTCGCCGCGAATCCATTTGGTCACGCGGCTCATGCTCTCTTCGTCGCCCTCTGCGACGGCCGTACGATAGCGATGGAGCATACGGGTGAAGTCAAAGCCGTGAACCATTTCTTCGAGCGGGGCAAGCTGGGCATTGATGGCCGACTCGTCGGCGTCGGCACACGAGGCGACCCAGCGATCCAGGATAAGATTGAGCGCGCCGCCCTCGGGGCGCGTTTTGGTCGATATGTTGCGGATGAGCTCGCGATAGGTGGCCAGACCCTGGCCCTGGCCACCCTGCAGGCGGCGCTCAGGGGATAGGTCGGCATCGGCGACGACGAAGCCCTCACCCATGGCGTGTGTGCGGATGGTTTGGAGCAAAAAGCTCTTGCCGGCGCCGTAGCGACCGACCAAAAAGCGGAAGCTCGCGCCGCCGTCGGCGATAAGGCTGAGGTCGGTGAGCAGGGCACGAATCTCGACCTCGCGCCCCACGGTAATGTAGGGAAGGCCGATGCGCGGGACGACGCCGCCCTTGAGCGAGTTGAGAATGACGGCGGCGACGCGCTTGGGCACGCGGGGCGCTGCGGATGCGGTATCACTCATGGTCTAGGTATCCTCTCACGTCTGCTTCGTAGTCCTCGATAATCTGCGGCCCTGCCGCGCCAAATTCAATAACAGTGTCGCCCACCAGGTCAAAGAGGGTCTCGTTGATGCTGTCGACGAGCATATCTTCGCTCTGCTCCGACTTCTCCACCGCCGATGCCGCCTGCGCCGCGTTTTGCTCGAGCAGCGCGCGAAGATAATCTTCTGCGGCGGGGGCGAGTACGGACGTGATGTCGGCGGGCGCGGCCGTCACGGGTGTTGGTGCTGGTACGAGGAGGGGGGCTACGACGCCAAATTGCTCGGTGGAGATGGTCGGCTCGTCATCCTCGTCCTGTTCCATGGGCGCCGCGACCGGCTCGACAATCGCCTCGGTCATGGGTCTGGCTTCTGGCTTCCCAGGGCCTGCCGCCTCGGCATCCTCAAGCGCGTCGTCCTCGCGTTCCTCGTCGATCAAAAGCGCCTCGCGCGTCTGTGCGGCGGCACTTCGGATGTGTCCCAGCTGGCTCAGGTCGATATCGATCTTGACGGGCTGGTGCGCGGCATCCCACGAAAGCCATGCCACGATCTCATCGTCGATGATCTTGGCCAGATATTTGGGGACCTTTTCTTCCTTAAGGGGATGGGCGGGATCTAGCGCCAGGCGCAAGCGCTGATCGCAGGCGCGCATCATCTCGCCGAGCTTGCTGCTCTTCTGCCTGCTGCCGTGGATGCGCATGCACTCCCAAAAGCCGTTTTGGCAACGGTAGATATGGATGGGGTCCAGACGGTATTCGCAGTCCTCGTGGCGCTCGGGCGCAAAGAACACGGCCGAGGCAAACATGGTGTAGGGCATGGCCGTCTCCTCCCCAAACAAGCTCGCTACGATGCCGGTCTTTCGATGCGTGTCATAGTAGCGCGCCATGCGGACATATACGGCGCATGCCACGTGGCGAAGGTCGCGATGGTGGGAACGGTCGAGCCGTGAGTTATTCAGGTTGTACGTGGAGAGCGCATTGATGGCGGCCATGAGTCGCTCCTCGCGAGCCTCATCGGGTGGAAGGGGGAGCGTGGGCTCGGAGGCTTTTCGACGCTTGGGAGCTTGGGCCGACGGCGCTGACGCAGGTACAAGGTCTCGCGCTGCACGGCGCAGCTCGATGAGGGCGTTGTCGAATGCAACGGTTTTAGAGTCGTGAAGCAGCTTGGGATCGAGCCCGTGGAACACGGCGTAATCCTGCAGCCACACGCGCGCGAACCGGTCGATACCGGGCTCAAAGGCGCGATAGGCATCCCAAAAGGCCTTGATCTTGTCAAAGCCATCGAGCGGGTCGTCGACGCCAATGCCGCAGATCAATTCGTAAAGATACAGAAAAGCAAACGAGGTCGATGTCTCCTCGATGTTGCCGCGACGCACTTGGGCGCGCCAGGTAAAGTAGCCACGCAGCTGCCGGTCGCTCATGGCGTTGTAGGTAGGAAAGTACGACTTAAAGGTGCCGTTGTAGGGGCAATCGTCCTCGAAGTCGGCCATCAGCAGGCCCTGACGGTAAAAGAGCTCCGCTTCCGATAGCCAACGCCCCGCGCCGCCCTTGGGATCATCCTGCCAGCGCGATATCTCGCGCATCTTGCGGTACTGGTCGGGGAGGAAGTTCTGCATCTGACGGCCGGTCTTGAGAATCGGCTCGTCAGCATAGATTTTGTTTGAGAAGCGGGCGGACTGATGGGTCCGGGCCTCGGCCATAATGCGCTCGATGAGCATCTTGACGTCCTGGTCGGCCACCGCCCTCTCCTCTCCCTATACGGTGTCGGTGACCTCATATCATAGCACAGCATCAAACAGATGTTCGAGATGCCGCTATGTAGATAGACTTAGAACAGGAGGGCGTAGATGACGGCTATGACGACGGCGGGGAGCATGTTGGCCGTGCGGAAGGTCTGAGGTCGGATAAGGTTGACGCCGACGCAGAAGATGAGCATGGACCCCACGAGTGAGAGGCTGTCGAGGGCTGCGGTGGTCATGATGGGGGAGAGCGCGCCGGCAAACAGCGTGATCGTTCCCTGGAACACGGCAACGGGCAGGGCCGAGAAGATACAGCCGCGTCCGAGCGAGGCTGTCATGGTGCAGACGATGATGCAGTCCAGTGCACCCTTCAGGGCGAGCGTAGACCAATCGCCGAGCAGACCGTCCTGAATCGATCCCACGATGGCCATCGCGCCGATGCACACGGTGAGCGATGCCGAGACAAAGGCGTTGGTGAACTCGTTGTCTCCCTCGCTCCCGGTTTTGCGTTTGAGCCATTCGCCGAGGTTTTCGATGGCGGCCTCCAGGTTGATGGCCTCGCCGATAAGCGAGCCGAGCGCGAATGAGACGATCAACATGGTGGTGCCGGTGGTCGACAGGACGTCGCCGTCGATGACGAGCATCTTTTGCATGGTGCCGCCCAAGCCGATAAACAGGACGCACAGCCCCGATGCTTTCATGAGCGTGTCTTGGATGCGCGGTGTGATAAAGCGACCGCCCGCTAATCCCAAAAGACCGCCCGCAATCAAAAGCACAACGTTGATGATTGTTCCCAAGCCCGGCATGAGCCCTCCCGTATTGATGCCAACGTGGCAATCGTAGCAGAACGGAATGCGAGGCACATCGCGACTCATCTAATACGTTATATAAGTGGTATTAGAAACGACGCGCAGCATTTAAGCCTCAGGTAGTTGTCGGGACATAGGGATAGTAGTCAAAGCGCAGCGTCATAAGTCGCTGTGGGGATTCAATAGCCGCGGCGATGATATTGGCATCGCGGGCTCGATCAAACCCCTCGAGTTCGATCTGATACGAGACGTCTTGCATAATGTCCAGACGCCGCCAGGCCAGGAGCGTGTCGCCATCGAATTCCAGGGTCTTGCTTCCGTCTGGGGCAACGGCGTATAGACGCAGCTTGGCGGTAGTTGCAGGGTCGACAACCGTGATCTTTTTAATTTCGTTTCGAGTATTCTTAGCACCCAGCAAGGTGAGCAGTGTCGGGGCCACAACCTCGCCCGATGGCAAAAAGACGACCTCGACGGACTCGGGAAATGCGATGATGGCCGACTTACGGACGGGCTGATTGGCGGCGGCAACTTCGATGTTCGCGGCGTCGATAGTCTCTGTGTGGTCGAGCGCGGCAAGCACGCAGCAGTTGCCCTCATCGACTTCTTGAGGACCAGCAAGCCCTAGGCTGTCCGCAAGCTCGGAATCGTTTGGATCGGCAACGGTTTCGTCCGGTGCTTCGAAAGAAGCTGGGACGCTGTTTGCCAGCGATGGCGTGTCCCCCGCACCCGCTTCTTTGTCTGCGCCCTCTTCTTTTATGGTTGCGTTGCTGGGTCCTTCGTTTGAGGGAAGTGTCTTGGCTCCAAGCGCGGAGGGGACAATCCCGACGGCCCCGGATCCGTTCCACTCCATTTCGAGAAGCGCCGGGTCGGCGAGAATGCATTGCCTGCCTAGCGCGTGGACATCAATCTCAATGGGGCCTGCTTTCGTCCCTCGCGTAAGGCTGAGTGCCCCGGCTGACTTCTCGAAATGAATGTCTGTGTCTTTGGTGCTGACGGCGTAGAACAGCAGGGACGCTTCTCCCGCCGCGATGGCATCGGTGCCGGCCTTGGTCAGCCGCAACGATGCGGTGAATGAGAGGGTGGGCTGCGCATCGTCTGCATTCGCGGCGGCGCAGCCCAGACATATGCCGCCTCCTTTCTCGAAAAACGTGCTGTCGAAGGCGACCTTCGCTCCGTTCGCCGAGTCATCGATCGAAGCGATGTCGATGCGCAGCTCCAAATCGCATGGATCGTCATTTGCGTCAAGCACAACCGAATGCCATGTGCAGACGGCACAACCTGCCTGGGATTCGTTTTCCTTATTCGAGCGCTCGATATCCACGACTATCGAGGCGTCCGTATTCCGGCGAAGGCATCCCGAGGTCAGGATCGTGGCCTGCTTGAGCGAAAATCGCTTGCACATGATGGTGCTCGACGGGTCTGGTGCGGGGCTTAGGACTGCCGGCAAGGAGTCCGCCATGACGGGGGCCGCCCAAGCGGCGACAGGCGTTCCGGTTGCGAGCGCGCCGCAGAGTGCGACGACGGGCAAAAGGTTCTTCGATGCCATGGGGTCTCCTTACCAAATTATGTGTGGCCTGCCTGTGTCTGGCTACTGGCTGCGTTTGATGCGCAGGCCGAGTCCGGCGGCCCCCGCGCCTGCCACAGCGACGCTTGCTGCCAAGAGCTGCTTTTCGTCGCCCGTTTGCGCCAATGGTTCCTGGCGGTCGCCATGGTCGAGCCCCGAGAGGTCGACGGTCACTTGCGTGGCGGCCTGCGCCTGCTCTTGTTGGGCAAAGGCTGCTGCCGGCGCGAGCGCCAAGATGCCGACGATGGCGACAGATGCGATCGCCTTATGCCGTGTGCGCACCGGGCTCGACCGTCCAGGTGATCGTTGCAACTTGATCGCCTTCGCCGGTTATATGGAAGATGTCGCGCGTGACGCGGGCGACATTTCCGCTCGTCTTGAGCTTGATCTTGTCCGAACCGCCGGCAATACCCTGATAACCCATATCAAAGGTTGCGATCTTGGAAAGATCGATTCCTGTTCCCTGCGTTGCGGCGCTGGCGTCCTGGAGTGCGCCTTCGGGGCCGACCTTAAAGTCAATGGAATTCTGTGCAGTTCCGGTCTTTGCGTCGGCGGCAATGGTCCAGGTGTTCATGGCGTCGATCTTCATGTTGGTGACATGGATGCCGTAGGCCGAAAGATTGTCGATGGTGGTTGCATCTTCTGAGGGACCCTGAAGCGTGCCGTCGGCTTGGGCGACGAAGGGAATAACCGTCGGTGCTTTGAACTCGATGTTGTCGATTTCGGTTCTGACCATTACCTTCGTGGTTCCAACGCGCCCGGCTGCCATGGCTGGCGTCGGGGAGGCGCCCACTGCGAGCGCGAGCGCGAGCCCTGCGCCCACGACGAGCGCTCTGGCTCCGTTCATGTTTCTGGTGATGTCCATGGTCGTTCCTTTCTATTCGCCGCGGGCCGTCCCCGCGATGATTGGACGAGTGTTGGTGGCCGCGCGCAATGATCAGCGGGCGTTAGGGGCTAGTTCTCGGCCTGTTCCACCCGGACCTTGACGCGCGTCGGATTGCCGTGGTTGTCATGGGTCTTGGTGTCGAGTGCCTGGATTTCGATATACGCCTCGCCTTCCTCGATGTCGCCGGCGGGACACGTCTCGACCGTCTTGCCGGTTTCGACGATGCCGGACTCATAAATGGTCTCGTCGTTTTGAATGACGCGGAATCGCTGGGGGAACTTGTTGTCCTGGACGTTTTGCACGTTGACGCGCAACTTGCCGCCTTCCTGCAACTGGGCGACCGGCGCGACCGAGATCGTCATCATGTTGTCGCGGACGATGGCGTCGAGCTCATCTTGGATCTCTTGGCGCGATTTGCCCTCGGTCGTTGTGACCGAGGCGCCCGCTTCGGGTACGGGCTGCGACTGCCAGGCGTACAAGCCTACGGCGACGAGGGCACAGACGATAGCCAAACAGACAGCGATGAGTTTCTTGCGATGCCTCTGACTCGCGAGTTGGGGCAACTTCTTCGCGCTCATGCGGCGTCCTTGGCGGTGTAGACGCGTGCGAACGTGGACGGGTCCGCTCCAAAGAGCATGTGAAGCATCAGACGGCGCGAGTAGACAAGCTCATCGAAGTCGGGAGGGAGCTCGATGTCGTGGATGCGTGCGATGTGGTGGGCGAGCGCCGAGAACGACTCGGGGTCGCAGATCACATCGGTAGTGACGTGGTAGACCGTCGTGTCGGGGAATGCCTCTTCTTCGAAAGGCAGGAGATGGGGATCGTCGTCGACTTCGATGGCGACGCCGTACTGGGGCCAGTAATATGCCATGGGAACCTCCCTGCTTCTGGGGCCAAAACTTCCATTGGTTTTGGCTGTCGATGCCGACCGTATCAGACGCTACTTGACCAAAAGCTGACCAAATGCTTGACGGATTTGCATCACCGCAGGTAGCAGGTGGTAAAAAATACTTCAACATTTTTCGAGTGCCAATTTCGCGATCGTTGGCGGCGAAGCGATATGTGTCAAAAACATCGCCTGCCGAGAACAAGCAACCGCTCGCCGAATTGCACGGACGTAAAAATCCTCAATTATGGAGACGGTCTCGAACACGTCAACGAAACGATGCGGTAACATCTCCCTGCAAACACTGTAGTTAGCTAAAGGGGAGTTCTGCATGTCTGCAACCATCAAACCCTTCACCGATGAGTTCGAGGAATACGGCCGCGACGAGTCTCGCTCGTCGGGCGAGGCCTCGAGCATCTCGTTCCCGACATCGGAAGACGAGACGCGCGCCATCCTGCGGCAGCTCCATGTCGACGGTGTCCCGGTGACTGTCCAGGGCGCTCGAACGGGTCTCGCTGCCGGCGCCGTGCCCCATGGCGGCCACATCCTCAACACCTCCCGTATGAATCGCTACCTAGGCCTTCGCCGCGATGACGAGGGTCACTTTCTCTTGCGTGTTGAGCCCGGCGTCGTGCTGTCTGAGCTGCGCAAGCAGCTGGGCAAGAAGGTGCTTCCGACCGCAGATTGGGACCAGGCTTCGCTTAAGGCTTACGAGGAATTCCAGGAAGCCCCCGAGCAATTCTTTCCTACCGATCCCACCGAGGCGTCTGCTTGTCTGGGCGGTATGGCGGCATGCAACGCTTCCGGCGCCCGTAGCTACGCTTACGGTCCCATGCGTCCGCACGTCACGGGCCTTCACGTCGCGCTGACCGACGGTGACCTGCTCGAGCTTCGGCGTGGCGAAGTTTTTGCCCGGGGCCGCCACCTGTCACTCGTGACGGCGGAAGGTCGTGCGCTCGAGCTTGATCTTCCCACCTACACCATGCCCAAGACCAAAAATGCCTCGGGCTATTTCGTCGCGGACGACATGGATGCCATCGACCTCTTTATCGGTGCCTGCGGAACGCTCGGCGTCATCACCGAGCTCGAGATTGCCCTGCAGCCGGCACCGGAGGTCGTTTGGGGCGTGAGCTGTTTCTTTGACAGCGAAGACAAGGCCGTGTCCTTTACCGATTCCGTGCGTCCCGTCCTATCCCATGCAGCCGCCATCGAATATTTCGATGCAGGCGCCCTGGATATCCTGCGCCGTCAGCGTGAGCAGTCGACGGCGTTTTCTTCGCTGCCGGCGCTCGACAAAGAGGCCAAGGTCTGCGTCTACGTGGAGCTCGATTGCGATGACGAGAAGCAGGCGACTGAGGAACTGTATCACCTGGGATGGGTACTGGAGCTTGCGGGCGGTCGTGACGATGCGACCTGGGTCGCGCGCACCGAGGTCGATCGCGAGTGCCAGCGGTTCTTCCGCCATGCGGTGCCCGAAAGCGTCAACATGCTCATCGACGAGCGCCGCCGCACCGACCCAACGATCACCAAGCTAGGCTCGGACATGTCGGTGCCCAACAATCGCCTGGCCGATGTTGTTGCCCTCTATCGCAAAACGCTGGCCGAAAGCGGGCTCGAATCTGCCGCCTGGGGGCATATCGGCAACAACCACCTGCACGTGAACATCCTGCCGCGCGACGCCGAGGACTATCGTCGCGGTGGAGAGCTCTTTGCCCAGTGGGCAGCCGAGGTCACTGCCATGGGCGGCGCGGTGTCGGCCGAGCACGGCGTCGGCAAAATCAAGGCGGGCTTCCTGGAGACGATGTACGGTCACGAGGCCATGGTCGAGTCGGCACGGCTTAAGCTCCAACTCGATCCTGCCGGACAGCTGGGCCGCGGAAACCTGTTTTCGGAGAAGCTCTTGGATGAACTCGTCCAGAAAGGGGGCGCGTGAAGATGAGCGATTTCCATATGGTGGTGTGCGTCAAGGCGGTGCCGGGTAGCACCGAGGTTAAGATGGACCCCAAGACCAATACCATCGTTCGCGATGGCAAGCAGGCAGTCATCAATCCCTTTGACGCGAGCGCTCTGGAGTGCGCGCTGGCACTTAAAGACGACTTTATCGGCTTTGGCATGGATGTTCGCGTGACGGTGGTGTCGATGGGTATTCCCGCGACCGAATCGCTGCTGCGCGACTGCATCGCACGTGGCGCCGACGACGCGCTGCTGCTAACCGATCGCGCCTTTGCAGGTGCCGATACCCTGGCGACCACGTATGCCCTCAAATGCGGTATTGAGGAGCTCGATGAGGACTTTGACCTGCTCATCTGCGGCAAGATGGCAGTGGACGGCGATACGGCCCAGATCGGACCCGAGCTGGCCGGCGCCTTTGAGATCCCCTGCGTGACCGACGTGAGCTGTGTGCAGAGCGTGGGATTTACGACGTGTGGCTCGCTGGCGCTCGTCCACGGCTGCGATGCCGGCGAGGAGACGGTGTACCTGGAGATGCCGTGTGCGATGACGACCGCCAAGGAGATTGGCCAGCTGCGCATGCCGAGTATTGCCGGTATTCGCGCGGCCGAGGATGCAGACGTGCGCGTGGCCAGCGCTGCCGACGTAAACGCCGATCCCTCGCGTTGCGGCCTTGCCGGATCACCGACGCAGGTCGTGCGCTCGTTTGTGCCCGACCGTGACCAAACGTGTGAGGTCGTTGAGGGAACGGCGTCCGAGCAGGCGGCAAAACTTGCCAAGATTATCGAGGGGATGGCATAGATGAGCGGACTGATTATCGATAGCGAAGTCTGTATCGGCTGCGGTCGCTGCGTTCGCGCCTGCGCCTCGGGCGGCATTGTGGTGGAAGGCGAGCGCCCCAACCGCTGTGCCCGCGTGACCGACGGCTGCGTTCTGTGCGGCGGGTGCGTCGATGCCTGTCCCGTTAACGCCATCTCGATCGAGCGTGACGAGGCCGCCGGCGCGGCGGACCTTGATGCATTTCGAGACATTTGGGTATACGTGCAGACCGATGAGCACGATACGGTGGCTCCCGTTGCCTACGAGCTCATGGGCAAGGGCCGCGAGCTTGCCGATGCCCGTGGCTGCCGTCTGGTGGCGCTGGTCGGCATGAGCCCCGAGAGCTCGTTCGAGGAGCTTGAGCATTTGGTTTGCGCCGGTGCTGATGAAGTTATGGTCTGTCGCGATGAGCGCCTGCGCCAAAACGATGCGGAGGTCTACGCCCGCCTGATCTGCGATTTGGTGGCCGAGCGCAAGCCCGAGGCTATTCTGTACGGTGCGACCGCCTTTGGCCGCGAACTGGCGCCTGGCGTTGCCGTGCGCTTGCAGACGGGCCTTACGGCCGACTGCACCGTGCTTTCGATGGATACGGAGACGGGGCTGCTGCAGCAGACGCGCCCGGCGTTTGGCGGCAACCTGATGGCCACCATCGTTTGTCCCAACCACCGCCCTCAGATGGCAACGGTGCGCCCCGGCATCTTTAAGGCGCCCGACTTCGACTACGGTCGTTCCGGCGCGATCGCCCAGGTAGCGCTTGCAGAAGATGTTAAAGCCCGCGTCGAGATCTCGATTCCCGCTGAGGAGTGGGGACAGCAGGCATCAATTGCCGACGCCGAGCGCCTGGTCGTGGTGGGCCGCGGCATTGGCTCCAAGAAAAACTTGCCGCTGATGCGAAGGCTCGCCGAGGCTCTGGGCGCCGAGCTTGGCTGCACGCGCCCTGTCGTGGAGGCCGGCTGGTTGGAGTACCGCCATCAGATTGGCCAGACGGGCGTATCCGTTTCGCCCAAGCTTCTCGTGAGTATCGGTGTCTCGGGCGCCATCCAACATCTTGCCGGCATCGGTGGGGCAGAGCGCATTATCGCCATCAACGAGGACCCGGATGCCCCTATCTTTGGCGCCGCCCAGTACAAGGTTGTCGGCGACGCCGTCGAGGTCGTCGAGGAGCTGCTGGCCCAGCTTGAGCGCTAGGCACGCGCCAGCCAGTCGCGCATCTCGCCCTTTAGGCGCTCCCAGGTCGCTTGCGTGGCGGGATCGGTGAAGGGCCGCGTAATGCCAAAGGGCGCGTCGAGCAGGCGGTAGATATCGCCCTGCTTGCGCGCCAGAGCACGGCTTGCCGGATAGACGAGCTCAAACATAAAGCAGATGAGCCCTACCAGGAAGTCTGCGGGCTCGTTGCGCTCATCGCGTGCAACGCAGCGATGCTCGTCAAAGGCGGCGAGTGTCGGCGACGAGAAGTGGCTGGCAAGAAACGTATCCTCATCAACTTTGAGGATGGTATCGACGGTGCTGTCGGCGATAGTGCGCATAATGTCGACCTTATCGCCGTCGCGCACGATATCACAGAAGCGCCGCGTGCGCTCGTCGAGCTCCTTGGGTAGGCGAAAGTCGCTGTGATAGGCGATGCTCGCGCGGATGAGTTCGTCTTCCACCGGACCGTCAATAAAGTCGCGGATGCTTGTTGCGGCGGGTGCATCGGCGGGATTCTCGCCAAAGAGGACCTCGACGCCCAACGCCGCATGGCTCATACTCTCGGCATCTTTAAAGGTGTCCCAGCGTCGCAGCTGCTCAAAGCGGCCCATATCGTGCAGCAGGCCGCAAAGCCAGGCCAGGTCAATATCCTCTGTCGACCAGTTCTGCTCGCGCGCCACGGCATCGCACGCTTCCGCCACGTGATAGGTGTGCTCGATTTTGAGCGCGATGCGCGGATTGGCGGCGTCGTAAGCATCGGTATAGCGTTTGAAGGCCGCGGTCGCCCGGCCTCGATCGATAGCTGTCATAATGACTTCCTAAAAAGTTTGCGTTGTTCGATTCGGTGGCAATTGTAGGCGAACTCGGTTGCCGGCGGACGACGATTACAATGTGCGGCTGCGCGCGATGCGGATGACTTGACAGAGCGAGGAGCGATATGGTGCTCAGAATTGTTAAAACCGTTTGGCCGGTGATGCTCACCTATGTTGCGGTGGGCGCGCCGTGCGGAATGATTATGGGTCAAACGGGGATGGAGCCCTGGATGGTCTTTGCCCTGAGCAGTACGTTTGTGACGGGCAGCGGCCAGTTCATGATCTGCAACCTATGGCTGGCGGGCGTACCGGCACCTTCGATTATCGCAAGCGTCGCCGCCATCTCATCTCGTTTTGCGCTCTACTCGGCATCGCTTGCGCCGCACCTTGCCGGGGCTTCGAAACGCCAGACGCTGGCGGTCACGGCGACGCTTACCGAAGAGGCCTACGGCATCTCGCTGGCCAAGTTGGTCGAGGACGATGGTTGGGGCCCTAAGGAGGCCTTTGCGCTTAATGCGATTCTGATCGCAACATGGGGCGTCGCATGTACGGCGGGCGCTGTTGCCGGCGCCGCCATCGATGTTCCTACCGCTATCGCGGGTTTTGTCTGCACGTCTCTCTTCATCTGCCTGCTCTTTTCGCAGCGCCTGTCGCGCGGTAATGTCGTCGCGGCGGTTTCGGGAGCGGTATCCGTCGCCATGTTCAAGTTCTTGGGCCTTACGAATATCGCCGTGCCGGCAAGCGTCGTTGTCGGCGTTGTCATCGCGCTTGTGTGCGATGCCGTATTCGACGGAAGGAGTGCCCGCGATGCCCGTTAACGAGTTCTTGGTTCTGTGGCTGTCGTCGTGGGCAGCCATCGCATTCTTTCGCATCGCGCCGGCGTTCGCCCTGCGCGGACGGACCCTGCCGCCCCGCGTCACCGAGGCCCTGGGCTACATTCCGCCCGCCGCCTTTGCCGCGCTGGTAGCCAACGACTTGGTAAGCCCCGGGGCCTTCGATGCGGGGTTGTGGCCGGCCTTGGTTCCCTGGATTGCGGCTGCCGGTGTCGTGGCGGTGGCAATCAAGACAAAGTCGATGTTGTGGTGCTGCGTCTCGGGCGTTGTGCTGTATATCGTTTTGAGCCTCATATAGGGGCCGGTGCCTCCTTTTGTCGTCGCTGCCCCCGAATCGAATTTCTCATCGAGCTGGTCTGCTTCTTCTGGTACCATGGTCAGACTTTACTGTAGCAAAGCATGACGTGGGCTTTTGTTCCCCGTCAGCGGAAATGGGGGTTTCATGGCACAGGAAGCAACCGCCAACGAGAAAAAGAAATTCAAGGTCCCGCGTATCCCGGGCGACATCATGATCTATCCCATGATCGTCGGCCTTTTGCTCAACACCTTCTGCCCGCAGGTCTTTGAGATCGGCGGCTTCTTTACGGCTGCCTGCCGCGGTGGTTCCAATACCATCGTTGCGGCGATCCTGCTCTTCGTGGGTGCCGGCATCAGCTTTAAGTCCACGCCGGGCGCCATCAAGACCGGCATTGTCGTGCTGATCCCCAAGCTTGTCGTCGCGGCGGCTCTCGGTTTGGGCGTGGCCTATTTCTTTAACGACAACTTCCTTGGCCTCAGCTCCGTGTCCATCATCGGCGGCATCACGTTCTGCAACATGGCGCTCTATACGGGCATCATGGGTGAGTTCGGTGACGAGTCCGAGCAGGGCGCCGTTGGTATCCTGTTCTTTACGGCTGGCCCCGCCGTCACCATGATCATTCTGGGTGTCTCCGGCCTCGCCAACATCCCCGTCGGTACCATCATCGGCTCTATCCTGCCGCTCGTGATTGGCATGGTGCTGGGCAACCTGTTCCCGTTCATCAAGAATCTGCTGGTCCCCGGCACCAATCCCGCAATTGCCGTCATCGGTTTTCAGCTCGGTGCGTCCATGAGCCTGTCGAGCTTCATCACCGGTGGTATTTCGGGCATCCTGCTGGGTCTCATCACGCTCTTTATCGTCGGTCCCATCACCTTTGTCTTTGAGCGCCTGTGCGGCGGCAACGGCAAGGCTGCTGTTGCCTGTTCCACCATCGCCGGTACGGCCATGACCACGCCGGTCGCCCTCGCCGAGGTTGCGCCGCGCTATGCCGAGCTTGCGCCCACTGCGTACGCCCAGATCGCTACCGCCGTCATCATCACGGCGATCATGGCCCCGATCCTGACCGGCTGGGTCGACAAGAAATTCTGCCAGGGCAAGGAAGACCTGTCGGTTGCTGGTGTCGAGGCTATCGAGGAGGCTGTCGCGACCGATATCGACGGCGAGTAATCGTCTCTTCGAATCAATGAAACGGCGCGTGCAATTCGCGCTACCAGAGCGTCCGAACGGCATCTGTTATCCAGAGTCATTCGGGCGCTCTGCTATTATTCCCTTTACCCCTGCGGAGTAAGGGGTGTTTGGTGCCCGGGCACAACTCGGGCGATTCTGGCCACTTGGATATAGAGGGGATGGAACCTAGTGGTTAAGGCACTCAAGATCGAGATTTTTGTGCTGTGCATGATTATTCTTATCGGGCTTGCCGCACGAAGCCGCCGCTCCTTGTTCTCGAGTACCCAGCAGCTGTTGTTTAGCATGCTCGGCTACACCTCTGCCGCCTACATTTTCTTCGATATGATTTGGACGCTCTCGGACGGCGTGAGCACTCCTGTGGGCATTTCAGCCAACTGGATTTCCAATGCGGTCTCGTTTTCGCTGTTCGCCATCGCGTGCCTCATTTGGTTTTTCTATTCCGAGACGATGCAGGGCTCGCAGCTCTTGACCACGCCCTATAGGGTGGCGCTTTTGACGTTGCCGACCGTATTGGTGGTCGCGCTGGCGTTTACCAGCTACTGGACACACGCCCTGTTCTATATCGATGCGCAGGGCATATACCGTCGCGGTGCGCTTTATATGATTCAGCCTATCGTTAGCTACTGCTACGTCATATATACGTCCTTGCATGCCTTTGTTCAGGCTCGAAAAGTCGAAAGCCTGCAAACGAAGGCCATCTATCGAACCTTGGCATTTTTCGCCATTCCGGCCCTGGTGGGCGGTACCTTTCAGGTTGTATTATCGGTGCCCGGCCTTTGTGTCGGCATAATGATTAGCATATTGCTACTCTACATCATCTACCAGGAGCAGCTGATCTCGACCGACCCGTTGACTGGCCTTAACAATCGCAACCGTTTTGAGACCTATATGCTGTCGCTGTTCTCAAATGTGGAACAGGCCGAAGATGTGTATCTGCTTATGATGGACGCCGACGGCTTTAAGCAGATTAACGATCACTGTGGACATGTGGAGGGCGACCATGCCCTCCAGGTCGTATCTGCTACGCTCAAAGAGGTCTGCTCGGCGTCTGGTGGCTTTATCGCACGTTATGGCGGCGATGAGTTCGTGGTGCTCCAAAAGGCGACGGCGGAGCAGGACATCATAAGTCTGTGTGCGGCAATCAACGATGAGCTTGCACGTGCCGACGTGCCGTATCTGCTGCGGATGTCCATCGGCTACGCACGGGTCGGTGACGGTGTCGATACCTGGCAAGACTTGCTTCGCGCTGCCGATGTGGAGCTCTACCGCGTCAAGGCCGAGAAAAAGAAAGCCGGCGTCCAGATACGCTAGAAAAAGGGGCGCACGCTTGCGTGCGTGGCGGCCCTCAGCTCACCGATGTACTCCAATAAGCTAAAGTGTGCGAACAACCTCTCTAAAAAGGTGAGCTCGCTAGGCTTTTTTGGGTTTGTTGACGATGATGATGCCGCCGCAGACCAAGAGCAGGGCAACGATGACGGTAACGGGGCTCGTGCCGGCGCCCTCGCCGAGCAGCAGCGCGCTCAGCAGCACGCCGAAGACCGGGTTCATAAAGCCAAAGACCGAGACGCGACTGACGGGGTTGACGGCAAGCAGGCGCGACCACAGCGAGTAGGCGACCGCGGAGATAAGCGCCATGTAGACAATGAGCGCGATGGCGGGAGCGATTGCCGTGGGGGAGAGTGCGCCGCCCATCAGAAAGCCGATAGCGGTGAGGACGAGACCACCGACCAGGAACTGCCACCCGGCAAGCAGGACGCCGTCGTGCTCGCGCGAGAAGATGCCGATGAGGCAGGTCGAAAGGGCGCCTGCGACGGTGGACGCCAGGATAAAGCCCTCGCCGTCGAGCGTGAAGCCAAAGGTGCCATCTGCACCCGAAAGGTTGACGAGCGCGACGCCGGCAAAGCCCAACACACAGCCGAGCACCTTGGCCGCATCGAGCTTTTCGGTGCGAAACGCCAGGGCGGCAAAGAGGATAGCCAAGAAGTTGGCGCTGGCCTCGATGATGGAGCTCGACATGGCGCTGGCGCGCGAGAGTCCCAGGTAGAAAAAGAAGTACTGACCGATGGTCTGGAAGAGCGACAGGATGCAGATGGGCTTGATATCACGCGCCTGCGGAACGAGCGGACGGCGTTGGGCCGCGCTCATGCCGACAATGACCAGTGCGCCGGCAAGGGTGAAGCGCAGGCCTGCAAAGAGGAGCTGTGAGGCACTATCGTGCGCGGGGATGCCAAAGAGCGCGTAGCCGATCTTGATGCAGGGAAAAGCCGATCCCCAGAGCGCGCAGCATACGAGGCAGCCCAGGATGAGTCCGGGCAGGGTGGCGAGATATGGCTTGCGGCTTTCCATGGTGTCCTTCCTACATGCGCGAAGCAAAAAAGAACCCGCCACCAGGAGTGCCGGTGGCGGGTGTTGTTACCCGATGGGATTGTACCCGAAGGGAAAGGTTTAGGCGAAGTAGGCTACGCCGCTCTCAAAGATCGGCATGAACTTATCGCCGGGGACATGCTCGGGCACGTTGCGGTACAGGTTGTCGCCGCGACGCTCGGCGTGGCCCATCTTGCCCAGGACACGGCCGTCGGGACTCGTGATGCCCTCGATGGCGAGCGCCGAGCCGTTGGGGTTGACGGAAAGATCCATGCTCGGCTTGCCGTCCTCGCCCACGTACTGCGTGGCGACCTGACCGTTGGCGATGAGCTGCGCGAGCACCTCGTCGTTGGCGACAAAGCGGCCCTCGCCGTGGCTGATGGCGACGGTGTAGGGGTCGTCGAGGCTGCACTGCGACAGCCACGGGGACAGGTTGGACGAGATGCGGGTGCGCACCAGACGGCTCTGGTGGCGGCCGATGGTGTTGAACGTCAGCGTGGGCGCATCGGGCGTGGCGTCGACGATGTCACCGTAGGGCACCAGACCGAGCTTGATCAGGGCCTGGAAGCCGTTGCAGATGCCCAGCATCAGGCCATCGCGGGCCTTGAGCAAGTCGCGGACGGCCTCGGTGACCTCGGGAGCGCGGAAGAACGCCGTGATGAACTTGGCGGAGCCGTCGGGCTCGTCGCCGCCCGAGAAGCCGCCGGGGATCATGACGATCTGGCTTTGGCGGATGCGGCGGGCAAGCTCATGGGTGCTCTCGGCGACGGCCTCGGGCGTGAGGTTGTTGATCACGAAGGTGTCGGTCTCGGCACCGGCGGCGCGGAATGCACGGGCGCTGTCGTACTCGCAGTTGTTGCCAGGGAACACGGGGATGACCACGCGCGGGCGGGCGATCTTGGCGCCACCGTACACATGGATATCCTTGGCGCGGAAGTCGATGGTCTCGACCTCGGCAGTCTCGCCGGCGCTGCGGTAGGCAAAGACGCCCTCGATGCCGCTCTCCCAGGCCTCCTGGAGCTCAGAGAGCTCGATGACCTCGGAGCCGGTGTCGATGACATAGCCCTCGACGGTGGTGCCGAGGGGCTCGACGACAACGCCGCCGGCGACCTCGGGCAGCTCGGCGTCCTCGGCGAGCTCGACGATAAAGCTGCCGTAGAGCGGGGTGAAGAGGCTCTCCACGTCCACGTCCTCGGCAAGCTCGATACCGATCTGGTTGCCGACGCACATCTTAAAGAGGCTTTCGGCGCCGCAGCCGTAGCCGGGCGTGGAGACGGCCAGGGCGTCGCCGGTAGCAGTGAGCGCCTCGACGGCGTCAAACGCGGCGAGCAGCTGCTGGGCGTCGGGGCGGTAGTCCTCGCCGTAGGTGGCGGGGGCGATGCGGACGACGCGGTGCGTGAGGCCCTTGAACTCGGGGGAGACGGCGCGAGCAGCCTTGCCCACGGCAACGGCGAAGCTGATCAGGGTCGGCGGAACGTTGAGCTCGCCGGCCTCGTCCTCAAACGAGCCGCTCATGGAATCCTTGCCGCCGATGGCACCGGCGCCCAGGTCGACCTGGGCCATGAGGGCGCCGAGTACTGCTGCCATGGGCTTGCCCCAGCGCTCGGCCTCGGTACGCAGGCGCTCGAAGTACTCCTGGAAGGAGAGGTAGGAGCGCTTGTGCTCAAAGCCGGCGGCCACGAGCTTGGCGATGGACTCAACCACGGACAGGTAGGCGCCCGCAAACTGGTCGGCTTCCATCAGGTAGGGGTTGAAACCCCATGCCATGGCGCTCGCCGTGGTGGTCTCACCGTCCACAGGGAACTTGGCGACCATGGCCGAGCTCGGGGTGAGCTGCGTCTTGCCACCAAAGGGCATGAGCACGGTCGCGGCACCGATGGTGGAGTCGAAGCGCTCGGAAAGGCCCTTGTTGGAGGCGACGTTGAGGTCGGTGACGAGCGAGGTCATGCGTTCGGCAAGCGTGGTACCGGCCCAGCTGGGCTGCCAAACGCTGCGTGCGCAGACGTGGGCGACCTGGTGCTTGGGCGCTCCGTTGGAGTTGAGGAACTCGCGGGACAGGTCGACGATGGCGACACCGTTCCAAGCCATGCGCATGCGCGGCTCGGCGGTAACCTCGGCGATAACGGTCGCCTCGAGGTTCTCCTCGGCGGCGTAGCCCATGAACTCCTCGACGTCACCGTCGGCGACGGCACAGGCCATACGCTCCTGGGACTCGGAGATGGCGAGTTCGGTGCCGTCCAGGCCATCGTACTTCTTGGTCACGGTGTCCAGGTCGACATACAGGCCGTCGGCAAGCTCGCCTACGGCGACCGAGACGCCGCCGGCACCAAAGTCGTTGCAGCGCTTGATCAGACGGCAGGCGTCACCGCGGCGGAACAGACGCTGCAGCTTGCGCTCGACCGGGGCGTTGCCCTTCTGGACCTCGGCGCCCGAGGTCTCGATGGACTCGGTGTTCTGGGTCTTGGAGGAACCGGTGGCGCCACCGATGCCGTCACGGCCGGTACGGCCGCCCAGCAGGATGATCTTGTCGGTGGGGGCGGGGCACTCGCGGCGCACGTGGTTGGCCGGGGTAGCACCCACGACGGCGCCGACCTCCATGCGCTTGGCCACGTAGCCGGGGTGATAGAGCTCGTTGACCTGGCCGGTGGCAAGGCCGATCTGGTTGCCGTAGCTGGAGTAGCCGGCGGCAGCGGTGGTCACGAGCTTGCGCTGCGGCAGCTTGCCCTCGAGCGTCTCGGACACGGGGACGGTGGGGTCGCCGGCGCCGGTGACGCGCATGGCCTGGTATACGTAGCTGCGGCCCGAGAGCGGGTCGCGGATGGCGCCGCCCACGCAGGTGGCGGCACCGCCGAAGGGCTCGATCTCGGTCGGGTGGTTATGGGTCTCGTTCTTAAACAGGAACAGCCAGTCCTGGTCCTCGCCGTCGACATCGACCTTCACCTTGACGGTGCAGGCGTTGATCTCCTCGGACTCATCGACATCGGTCATGACGCCGGTCTTCTTAAGGTACTTGGCGCCGATAGTGCCCATGTCCATGAGGCAGACGGGCTTGACGTCGCGACCGAGCTCGTGACGCATCTCCATATAGCGGTCGAAGGCCTGCTGCACCACGGCGTCATCGATCGTCACGTCGTCCAGGACGGTGCCGAAGGTGGTGTGGCGGCAGTGATCGGACCAGTAGGTGTCGATCACGCGGATCTCGGTGATGGTGGGGTCGCGATCCTCATCGCGGAAGTACTGCTGGCAGAAGGCGATGTCCGCCTCGTCCATGGCAAGGCCGCGCTCGGCGATAAAGGCGGCAAGGCCGGCCTCGTCGAGCTCGCGGAAGCCGTCGAGCACCTCGACGGGCTGGGGCTCGGGGGTCTCCATGTGCAGCGTCTCGGGCAGATCGAGCGAGGCGATGCGGGCCTCGACGGGGTTCACCACGTAGTGCTTGATGGCCTCGATGGCGGCCTCGTCCAAGTCGCCCGAGATCGTATAGACCTTGGCGGAGCGCACGGCGGGGCGCTCGCCCTGGCTGATGAGCTGCACGCACTCGCTGGCGGAGTCGGCGCGCTGGTCAAATTGGCCAGGCAGGAATTCGACGGCAAAGACGGCGCCATCGCTTGCGGGGAGCTCGTCATAGGTCACATCGACCTGGGGCTCGCTAAAGACGGTCGGCACGCAGGAGCGGAAGAGCTCCTCGTCGATGCCCTCGACGTCGTAGCGGTTGATGATCCTCAGGGCCTCGATGCCCTGAATGCCGAGAATTTCGGTCAGCTCGCCCTTGAGCTGCTGAGCCTCGACGTCGAACCCGGGTTTCTTCTCCACGTAGATACGAGAGACCATTGGTTCCTGCCTTCCTGATCGGTTGGGCGTACGGTACGGTATGCGGCAGCGGTCGGTTTGCGGGGCAAGCCTCGCGGTCGCCTTGAGCCACATGTTTGTAAACCTCACTATGATACGACAGCTCGCGACGCGTTGAGGACGGCGAGGGTGCTACAGTGAAGCGCAAACAAGAGAAAGGCATCACATGGCATTCGTTTCACTCGCCATCATTGCGCTCGTGGCCTTTGCGAGTCCCTTTATCGCCTCGGCGATTCCCGGAAAGCCCGTTCCCGAGACGGTCTTTTTGCTCGTGTTCGGCGCGGTACTAGGCCCGCATATGCTCGGCGTCATCCATGTGGACGCCGAGGTCTCGCTCGTGTCCGAGCTCGGCTTGGCCTTTTTGTTCCTGCTCGCCGGCTTTGAGATCGACCCCAAGAACATTACGGGCGTCGAGGGGCGCTACGGCATGGCGACGTGGGTCGTCACGTTTGGCATCGCCTGGCTTGCCGTGCGCTTCACGCCATGGTTCTCGGTCAGCCATTTCGACGGTATCGCCGTGACGCTCGCCCTCACTTCTACGGCGCTCGGCACGCTCGTGCCCATCATGCGTGAGCGCTCGCTCACCGGCACACGCGTTGGGGATTCGATTCTCGCGTACGGCACCTGGGGCGAACTTGGCCCCGTGCTCGCTATGTCGGTGCTGCTCTCTGCCCGCACCGGCATCCAAACGCTCGTGATCTTGGGTCTGTTTGCGGTGGTGTGCGTGTTGCTGGCCGTGGTTCCGAGCCGCTCCAAGCGCGTCGGCAGCCGTTTCTTTGCGTTTGTCGAGGAGCGCGCCGACACCACATCGCAGACCTTCGTACGCCTGACGGTGCTCATCCTGGTCACGCTCGTGGCGTTCTCGGCCATCTTTGATCTCGATATCGTGCTGGGTTCCTTTGCCGCTGGCTTTGTCCTGCGCTATATCATCCCCGAGGGCAATCACACGCTCGAGACCAAGCTCGATGGCCTGGCCTACGGCTTTTTGATCCCCGTATTCTTTACCGTGTCGGGCGCAAAGATCGACCTGACGGCCGTCGCATCGCGCCCCGGGTTGCTCGTGGGCTTTATCGTGGCGCTGCTCATCATCCGCGCCGTGCCCATTCTTGTCTCTATGAGCATCTGCCCCGAGACGCGCGATGTCTCGGCGTATGGCCGCATTACCGTTGCCCTGTACTGCACCACGGCGCTGCCGATCATCGTTGCCGTGACGAGCGTTGCCGTCAACGCCGGCGCGCTGTCGCAAGACATTGCCTCGGTCATGGTTGCCGCCGGTGCCATCACGGTGTTTTTGATGCCGCTACTCGCGCAGCTCTTCTACCGTGTGGTCGATGCCGCGCCGGTTGCCGCCGTGGCAGAAGTTGCCGAGCATCCTTCCGATGCGTTCGATATTCTGCGCGCCCATCACGACCTGGCGAGCCTGCTCGCACGCGAACACGAACTGCTGACCTCGCATGGTCACGGGCGCACTCTCGACGGCATGCCTACGATTGATTCCATTGCCGACCGCCTCTCGGCCGAAGCGGCGAGCGAGCGCATCGATGCCCGTATTGTTGACGCTGCCCATTTGCTGGCCGAGAAGACCTATGGCGATGAGATCGACCCGTCCAAGCTCACTCCGCGCGAGCGCCGCCGCCTGGAGCGCGCCAAGCTCGCCGTGCGCGAATACCGCCGCCGCATGCTGGAACTCTACGCAAGAGAAGAAGCCGAGGCCGACGACGGCAGGTAGCAAGGAATACCGGGATACGGTTTCCGTCCAAATTAAGGAAGGCGCGCTGTCTGCATCGATCGCGGGCAGCGCGCCTTTTGCGTAAAGCTTTGTTGAGGTCTGAAGCCGAAGCCCGCTGCCCTTTAGGAGCGGGCGGCTCCGTCGACGGGAAGTACGGCGCCCGTGACATAGGAGGACATGTCGCTTGCCAGGAAGACGAAGGCGTTGGCGACGTCCTCGGGCTCGCCCATGCGGCCAAGCGGGATGGTGGCGACGAGCGGCTTGATGACCTCGTCGGGCAGGGCGGCAACCATGTCGGTCCTGGTCACGCCAGGTGCGACGGCGTTGACGCGAATGCCCTTGGGGGCGAGCTCGCGCGAGAGCGACTGGACCATGCCGTTGACGGCGAACTTGGACGTGGGGTAGCCGACGCCGGAGGGCTGACCATACTTGGCGACCATCGAGGTCGTGGTGGTGATGGTGCCGCCGTGACCGGCCTCGGTCATGATCTTGGCGGCGGCATGGTGGCCGTTAAAGACAGCAGTCACGTTGAGGTTCATGACCTTGGCGAACTCCTCGGCGGTGTAGTTGAGCAGCGGGGCGCTCTGGGAGATGCCAGCGTTGTTGACGACCGTGTCCAGGCCGCCCATGTCGGCGGCTGCCTGGGTAAAGGCCTCGGTTACGGCCTCGAGTGAGGTGAGGTCGCAGGAACGGCCCCAGATCTTGGCCTCGGGATAGGCTGTGGTCAGCTTCTCAACGGCGGCGTCGGCGGTCTCCTGGCGAGAGCCAAAGACGGTGACGGCAGCGCCTTCCTCAATAAAACGGCAGGCGATGGCATAGCCGATACCGCGCGTGCCTCCGGTGATGATTGCTTTCTTACCCTCGAGCAACATGGTGCTTCCTCTCATCGCGGGCGGACATTCGCAGCACAGCGTAGCGGTAGCCGGAATCGGTCGCGTTTGCATATCGGTGAACGGTAGCCCGCGTTACCGATGAGCGGCTCGCGCAAATATGCTCTGCCGTTGTGCTTAGGGCAGGAGACAAAAGGGCTCCCGTCCCACGTCGGACGGGAGCCCTCAAAGCGCGTATTGCCGGGCGAGCGTTGGGTTAGTTCGCCATAACGCCTTCGGTCCAGGCCTCGACGTCCTCGATACGCAGGACGTTGGCGACCTCGGCCACGCAGTCGACGCTGGCAAGCTCGGCGGCGGCAGCCTGGACGTCCTTCTCGAGCGCGCGGTGCGTCAGGAAGATGACCGAGCAGGCATCGCTGACGCCCGACTTGCCGTCCTCGACCTGGTTGATGAGCGAGATCGAGATGTTGTGCTTGGCGAAGATATCGACCGTCTCGGACAGGGCGCCCACGCGGTCGGCAACCTTCAGGCGCACATAGTACTTGGTCTGGAGCTCGTCCATGGGCTTAAAGGCGAGGTTGTGGCCATAGGGCTCAATCTCGGGCAGCGGTGCCACGCCGCGGCTGATCTGCTCGGACAGCGACAGGATATCGCCCACGACGGCGCTCGCGGTGGGGAAGGAGCCTGCGCCGGCACCGTAGAACATGGTCTCGCCCACGGCGTCGCCCACCACGTAGACGGCGTTCATGGCGCCGTTGACCTTGGCGAGCATGTGGTCGGCGGGGATCAGCGTGGGGTGCACACGGACGTCGACGCCGGCATCGGTGTTGCGGGCGATGCCCAGCAGCTTAATGGTGTAGCCGAGCTCGCGGGCCTGGGCGATGTCCTCGGCGCCGATGGTGCGGATGCCCTGCTGGTAGACGTCATCGGTGGTCACGCGGGTGCCAAAGCCGATGGAGGCGAGGATGGCCGTCTTGCTGGCGGCATCGAAGCCGTCGACGTCGGCGGACGGATCAGCCTCGGCGTAGCCCTTGGCCTGGGCGTCGGCGAGCACGTCAGCGTAATCGGCGCCCTCGGCGTCCATGCGCGACAGGATGTAGTTGGTGGTGCCGTTGAGGATGCCGGCGATGGTCAGGATCTTGTTGCCCACCAGGTCGTGCTCGAGCGTGCTGACGATGGGGATACCGCCGCCGCAGCTGGCCTCGCACTTAATCTGCACGCCGCACTCGCGCGCCTTCTCGGCGAGCGTCTCGACGTGGCGGCCGAGCAGTGCCTTGTTGGCGGAGACGACGTGCTTGCCGTTCTCAAAGGCCGTGGTGAAGATCTCGGTCGCGGGGTGCTCGCCGCCGATCAGCTCGACGACGATGTCGACGGCGGGGTCGGTGACGACATCGTGCCAGTCGCTCGTAAAGGCCTCGCGCTCAATACCGGCGGCTTCGGCCTGCTCCCAGGCAAGCGCGCAGGCGCGGGTCAGCTTAAGGTCGATGCCGTAGGCGGCCAGGTACTCATCGTGGTGGCTCTTGATCAGACGAGCCACGCCGCCGCCGACGGTTCCCAGACCGATCAGGCTGACGTTCACGGTGCGCAGGGGTTCGCTCATAGATAGCTCCTTCGTGCATCTTTATGGATGATTGACCAGTTAAGGTTGAGTGCATTCTAGCGTGAACCGAGGGCGCGTGCTTGCCAGGCAACAGGAGCCGCACAAAACGCTACCCCCGAAACGCTGCGGAAACATTGGAAACACGCTCGCTACAAACGAAGTTCCGTAACAAACTGTCAACGTTTGAACCATAAGGTTTGCCCTGTACCGCAAGACGGCCGCACCGCGGCCAGCGAAAAGGGGGACACCATGTTCAACATCAACAGCACGCTCAGCCGTAGGAACTTCCTCGCCGGCGCCGCCGCGCTCGGTGGCACCGTCGCGCTTGCCGGTTGTTCGTCGGGTGGCTCGGATGGCGGCTCCGCCGATGAAGACGGCGCATTCAAGATCGGCGTCATCGGTCCTCTGACCGGTGCCGCGGCAACCTATGGCGTCTCGGTCGAGAAGGGCGCCAAGCTCGCCGTCAAGGATTTCTCGACCAAGGGCCTCAAGCTCTCGCTTAAGTCCGAGGACGACGTTGCCGACGGCGAGAAGGCCATCAACGCCTTCAACACTCTGTGCGACTGGGGTATGCAGGCACTTGTCGGACCCGTCACCACCGGTGCCGCCGTTGCCGTTTCGGGCGAGATCGCCGATGACATGCTCATGGTTACGCCTTCCGCTTCGTCACTCGATGTCACCAAGGACAAGACCACGGTCTTCCAGGTCTGCTTTACCGACCCCACCATGGGTACCAGCGCTGCGAAGTTCTTGGCCGAAAAGTACGCAGACGCCAAGATCGCCCTGTTCTATAACTCCGGCGATACGTACAGCTCGGGCGTAGCCGATGCCTTTGCCGAACAGGCCAAGGAGTCCAAGCTCGATATCGTCGATACCGAGACCTTCAAGGACGATTCTTCCACGAGCTTTACCAACCAGCTGACCAAGGCCAAGGAGGCCGGCGCCACGCTCATCTTTGCGCCGATTTATTACACGCCGGCGTCCGTTCTGCTCAAGAATGCGAGCGACATGGGCTACGACATGACGCTCATGGGCACCGATGGCATGGACGGTCTGCTCTCCGTCGAGGGTTTCGACACCTCGCTTGCCGAGGGCGTGCTGCTCATGACGCCGTTCTCTGCCGACGACGAGAAGAACGCCGACTTCGTCAAGGCATACAAGGAGGAGTACGACGAGACCCCTAACCAGTTTGCCGCCGACGCCTACGACTGCGTCCACGCGATCGCCGAGGCTATCGACAAGGCCGGCATCGACACGACGGCCGACGGTGCCGATATCGCCGCCGACCTTGCCAAGGCCATGCGCAAAATCAAGATTGACGGCCTGACCGGCGAGCTCACCTGGAACGACGAGGGCCAGGTCGAGAAGCCCGCTACGGCCTATGTGATTCAGGACGGAAAGTACATCGCCGCCTAAGAGCGTATAAAACGCAACCGGTGAGGCTCTTTTATTCAGGGCGAGGGCGCTTGTAACAGAATGGAAACATTACTTTTACACAATAAAGTGGCAGACCTGCATAAAGCGATTGGAATACGCAATTCTATGAATAAAAAGACAAGCCCAAAGAAAAGTTGAAATAATCGCCACTTTTCTTAACTAAAGCGTCTACTATTTTGCGAACGCCGAACATGGCGAAGGATGGCCTGTCGGGTAACCGAAACCCGACGAGATTTGAGAGGAGAGCCGCATGTCGAGCCTCACCGGTAAGTCATTGAACCCTGTTATGAATCGCAGGAGCGTTATCGCGAGCGCAGCAGGTCTGGGGGCGATGTCCATTCTAGCTGGCTGCTCCTCCAACGGCGGCGATAGCGGTTCCGCTTCGAGCGACGCCTCGTTTAAGATCGGCACCATCGGCCCGCTGACCGGTGCCGCCGCGTCCTACGGCAAGTCCGTTACCCAGGGCGTCGAGCTTGGCTGCAAGGATTTCTCGACCAAGGAGCTGCCGCTTGTCAGCAAGGCCGAGGACGACCAGGCCGACGGCGAGAAGGCCGTCAACGCCTTTAATACCCTGCTCGACTGGGGCATGCAGGCCCTCGTCGGCCCGACCACCACGGGTGCGTCGGTTGCCGTTGCCGCCGAGTGCGGTAACGACCCCAAGACGTTCATGATCACCCCGTCCGCGTCCTCCGAGGACGTCACCGACGGCAAGGATTGCGTCTTCCAGGTTTGCTTCACCGACCCCAACCAGGGTGTCAACGCTGCCAAGTTCCTGGCAGAGAAGTATGCAGACGAGAAGTTCGTGCTGTTCTATAACTCCGGCGACGCTTATTCTTCGGGCATCGCGGATTCCTTTAAGGCTCAGGCCGCTGAGTCCAAGCTCGAGATCGTCGACGAGGAGACCTTTAAGGACGACTCCGCCACGAGCTTTACCAACCAGCTGACCAAGGCCAAGCAGGCCGGCGCCACCATGATTTTCGCGCCGATCTACTACACGCCGGCGTCCGTCCTGCTCAAGAACGCCAAGGACATGGGCTACGACGTCAAGATGATGGGCTGTGACGGCATGGACGGCATCCTGGGCGTGGAGGGCTTCGACACCTCCCTTGCCGAGGGCCTGCTGCTCATGACCCCGTTCTCCGCCGACGACGAGAAGAACGCCGACTTCGTCAACGCTTACAAGGATAAGTACGGCGATACCCCCGACCAGTTTGCCGCCGACGCCTACGATGGCGTGCACGCAGTGGTCGAGGCTCTCAAGGAGGCCGGCCTGGGCGTCGACGCCGACCCCACCGAGGTCGCCGAGAAGCTGCCCGAGGCTATGCTCAAGATCACCGTTGACGGTCTGACCGGCAAGCTTTCCTGGAACGACAAGGGCCAGGTCCAGAAGGACCCGACTGCGTACGTCATCACCGACGGCAAGTACGTACAGGCCTAGTAGGCCGCCTTACATAGAGCGGTTTTGATCCCAAGCAGGGGAGGTTTTGGCCTTCCCTGCTTGCTTGGTATCTAGGGACGATGTAACGTCCCTGTTTCGTATATCAACTGGAAACCTATTCGAAAGGGGGATGTGGAACATGACGGTCTTTATCCAATACCTGGTCAACGGCCTGTCCATGGGCAGCGTCTACGCCATCATCGCGTTGGGCTACACCATGGTCTACGGTATCGCCAAGATGCTGAACTTCGCTCACGGCGATGTCATCATGGTCGGTGCCTATGTCTCGTTCTGCGCCACGTCGTATCTCGGCCTTCCCGGCTGGGCATCTGTAATTCTCTCTTGCGCGGTCTGCACGGTTCTCGGTGTTCTCATCGAGGGTCTGGCCTATAAGCCGCTGCGTCAGGCGGGGCCGCTGGCCGTTCTGATCACGGCTATCGGCGTGTCCTACTTCCTGCAGAATGCCGCACAGCTCCTGTGGGGCGCCACGCCCAAGAACTTTACTTCGCTCGTCACCTTCCCGGTGCCGGAGTTCTTGGCCAAGTACAACGTGAGCGCCGTCTCGCTCGTCACCATCGTCGCCTGCCTGGTTATCATGGCCGGCCTGGTGTTCTTTACGGGTAAGACCAAGATGGGCAAGGCCATGCGCGCCGTGTCCGAGGACAAGGCCGCCGCTCAGCTCATGGGCATCAACGTCAACCGCACCATCTCGATGACGTTTGCCATCGGCTCTGCCCTTGCCGCCATCGCCGGCGTGCTGCTGTGCTCCTACTCGCCGGTCCTGCAGCCCACGACGGGCGCCATGCCTGGCATCAAGGCCTTCGACGCCGCCGTCTTCGGTGGCATCGGCTCTATCCCCGGCGCCTTTGTCGGCGGTATTCTCATCGGCATCATCGAGGCGATGGCACAGGCCTACATTTCCACGAGCCTTGCCAACTCCATCGTCTTTGGTGTTCTGATCATCGTCCTGCTCGTCAAGCCTGCCGGCCTCTTGGGCAAGTACGTCCCCGAGAAGGTGTAGGTGAGCGTTATGAAGTTCCTTAAAGACAAGCAGACGCGTCACGACTTTGTCACGTACGCCATGTGCATCGTGGCCTTCGCCATCGTGTTCTTTATGCAGTCCAACCACATGATCCCGCGCATGATCGCCGGTCAGCTGGTTCCCATTACGGCCTACATCGTCATGGCCATCTCGCTTAACCTCGTCGTCGGTATCGCAGGCGACCTGTCGCTGGGCCACGCGGGCTTTATGAGTGTCGGTGCCTACACGGGTATCGTCACCGCGGTCGCCCTCGAGAGCGCCGTTCCCTCCGATCCTGTGCGCCTCATCATCAGCATCGTGGTCGGCGCCATCGCCGCGGCCATCCTGGGCTTCTTGATCGGCATCCCGGTCCTTCGCCTGAGCGGCGACTACCTGGCCATCGTGACGCTGGCCTTTGGCGAGATCATCAAAGAGATCGTTACTTGCCTCATCGTGGGCGTCGACTCCCACGGCCTGCACGTGATCTTTAACATCACGGGCAACTCAACGATTGACGACCTGCACCTGCTCGAGGACGGAACCGCCATCATCAAGGGCGCCCAGGGTGCTTCGGGCGTGTCGACCTATTCGACCTTCCTTGCCGGCGCCATCCTGGTCATGGTCGCGCTCGTGATCGTGCTCAACCTGGTCCGCAGCCGTACCGGCCGCGCCATCATGGCCGTGCGCGATAACAAGATCGCTGCCGAGTCTGTGGGCATCTCCGTCACCCAGTACCGTATGATCGCCTTCGTGGTTTCCGCTGCCCTCGCCGGTGCTGCCGGAGCCCTCTTCGGCGGTAACTTCTCGCAGCTCTCCGCCACCAAGTTCGACTTCAATACCTCGATTCTCATCCTGGTGTTCGTGGTCCTGGGCGGTCTGGGCAACATGCGCGGCTCCGTCATCGCCGCGGCGCTGCTCACCGTGCTTCCCGAGCTGCTCCGTCAGTTCTCGGACTACCGCATGCTCATCTACGCCATCGTGCTGATTCTGGTCATGATCTTTACCAACAACCCGCAGCTCAAGGCATTCTTCGGTCGCGTTAAGGACCGCTTTGCTCCCAAGAAGGAGGTGGCAGCCGATGCCCAGTAAGTTTGAGTTCAACAAGGGCAAGATGGTCCCGTACCCTTCTGGCGCCATCGTTCCCGACCGCGACCTGGGCGAGCGCCCGGCACTCGAGTGCATTCACCTGGGTATTGAGTTCGGCGGCCTTAAGGCAGTCGACGACTTTAGCCTGACCATCGGCAAGACCGAGATCGCCGGTCTCATTGGCCCCAATGGCGCCGGTAAGACCACGGTCTTCAACCTGCTCACCAAGGTGTACCAGCCCACGCACGGCACCATTCTGCTCGACGGCGAGGATACCTCGGGCAAGTCCGTCTACCAGGTCAACCGTATGGGCATCGCCCGTACCTTCCAGAACATCCGCCTGTTCAACACCATGACGGTGGAGGACAACGTTAAGGTCGGCCTGCACAACCAGGAGCGCTACTCCGGTTTTGAGGGCGTGCTGCGTCTGCCGACGTATTGGAAGCACGAGAAGGCCGCCCACGAGCGCGCCATGGAGCTGCTGTCCATCTTTGATATGGAGCACCTGGCAAACGAGCAGGCCGGCTCGCTGCCCTATGGCGCCCAGCGTCGTCTGGAGATCGTCCGCGCGCTTGCCACCAATCCCAAACTGCTGCTGCTCGACGAGCCTGCTGCCGGCATGAACCCGTCCGAGACTGCGGAGCTCATGGCGAACATCGTCAAGATCCGCGACACCTTCGGCATCGCCATCATGCTCATCGAGCACGACATGTCGCTCGTCATGAACATTTGCGAGGGCATTTGCGTGCTTAACTTTGGCAAGGTCATCGCCAAGGGCACGGCCGAGGAGATCCAGAACAACGACGCCGTTATCGAGGCGTATCTGGGCAAGCAGGATAAGGGGGAGAACTAAATGGCAGAGCCGATGCTTTCCGTCTACAACATCAACGTCTGGTACGGCGCCATCCACGCCATCAAGGACATCTCCTTTAACGTCAATGAGGGCGAGATCGTGGCCCTGATTGGTGCCAACGGTGCCGGCAAGTCCACGACGCTTAAGACCGTCTCGGGCCTGCTGCGCTCCAAAACCGGCTCCATCAAGTTTATGGGCGAGGATATTACCCATACGCCCGCCGACAAGCTGGTGAGCAAGGGCCTGGCTCAGGTGCCCGAGGGCCGTCGCGCCTTTTTGCAGATGACGGTCGAGGAGAACCTGGAGATGGGTGCCTACACGCAGCCCAAGTCCACGGTTGCCCCGGGCCTTGAGCGCGTCTACGAGCAGTTCCCGCGCCTTAAGGAGCGTCGTCGCCAGGTCGCCGGCACCCTTTCGGGCGGCGAGCAGCAGATGCTCGTTATGGGCCGCGCCCTTATGAGCAACCCCAAGCTGCTCATGCTCGACGAGCCCTCCATGGGCCTGGCGCCGATTCTGATTGAGCAGATCTTCCAGATTGTCGAGGATCTGCACAAGGCCGGCACCACGGTGCTTCTGGTCGAGCAGAACGCGCAGATGGCGCTTTCGATCGCCACGCGCGGCTACGTGCTCGAGACCGGCAAGATCACCATGACCGGCACCGGCCAAGAGCTCCTGCACGACGACAACGTCCGCAAGGCTTACTTGGGCGGTTAGATGGTTACGGCGTTTTACCAAACGCCGTAACCATCCGACGCTGCGCGGGCGCCAGAGCGACAACTTGTCATTCAAAGAGGGCGGCATGACCAGAAGGTCTATGCCGCCTTCTTTTCATGCCAATTTGTTCGCTCTGGCGCCCGCTCGCTGGCGTTGCCAAAACACCGGCGTTTTCGTTGTTGTCAAGAGATTGGTGCAAGGGGGTCAGGTTACTTTGCACCAATTAGCCCCCATTCCACCGCAACTTCATGGGGGCGTGCGACAATGCCCGTCGGAAAACACTTGCTGCCTTTGGGGGTCTATCTATGCTGTACGAGTTTTGTGCCGAGAACTTTGAACGGGTGCCGGCAGCCATCGAGGCCTGTGCGGGGCGCATCGAGCTGTGCGACAACCTCGCCGTCGGTGGCACCACGCCTTCGGCCGGCGTCATCAGCGCTACGGTCAACTATGCTCACGAGCATGGTGCACGGGTGATGTGCATGATTCGCCCGCGTGGTGGCGACTTTCATTACAACCAAGACGAGCTGCGCATGATGGAGATGGACCTGGGCCTTGCCGTGAGTGCCGGCGTTGACGGCCTGGTCTTTGGATGCTGCAAGCCCTGCGCCGGCGGCTGGGCGCTCGATGAACTCACGCTCGGTGCCCTCGTGATGGCTGCGGGCTGTGCGACCGAGGAGTGCAAGCGCGAGTCCGTCGACATCACCTTCCATATGGCATTTGACCAGCTCTCGCCCGAGGCTCAGCTCGACGCAATTGACACGCTTGCCGACTGCGGCGTTGCGCGCATCCTGACGCATGGTGGCGCGGCCGGCACACCGATCGAGGACAATTTCGATCACCTGACTCGTTTAATCGAGTATGCTGGCGATCGTTTGACCATCCTTCCCGGCGGCGGGATTACCACGGCCAACCGCGATGTGGTTGCGGCGAAACTGGGCGTGTCTGAGCTCCATGGCACCAAGATCGTGCCGCTGGAGGCATAGCCCGTGGCGCTCGTATTTGACGTTCGACAGGCGAGTGGCAAGCCCGACGACAACCGCCGCCCTGGCACCGCGTGCCCCTTTTGCGACACGGAAGGACTTGCCGACATCATCCAGCGCGATGGTGACTGCATCTGGCTCGAGAATAAGTTCAAGACCTTGCGGGCCACTCGCCAGACTGTATTGATCGAGTCATCCGACCACGACGCCGATTTGGTGACCTATGTACCGGACGAGCTGCATCATGTGATGCGATTTGCCCTGAGCTGTTGGCAGCAGATGATCGATTCCCAACAGTACCGCAGTGTACTCATGTACAAGAACAAGGGCCCGCTTTCGGGCGGAAGCTTGGCGCATCCACACATGCAGATTGTGGGCTTGGAGCAGGAGGACGGCTACGCGGCACTGACCTCAGCCAACTTTGAAGGCATCGATGTTTGGCGGCGGGGAAGGGTCGCGGTCAATATCTCGACCGAGCCGATCATGGGATTCTTTGAGGTCAACGTCTCGGCCCCACAGGGAATCGCCGCCAGCGATGACGCGCACGACCAAGCCGAGGCCGGTCTATTCGCCGATGCGATTCAAGTGGTCCTACGCTATATCCTTCACGAGCACCACGGCGGTCGCGCGGAGTCGTACAACTTGTTCTTCTACCACATGGACGGTCGAACCATCGCCAAGGCACTTCCGCGTTGGGTGGTATCGCCCTACTTTGTGGGCTATCGTCTGGCCCAGGTCAATGCCGAGACCACGCTCGATATCGATGCGGAGCGCCTGCGCGCGCATCTGGAAGCGCTCGCGTAGCAAAGCGAGTGCCCGCGCGATGCGGATGGCCTAGCGTGTCATTGCGTCGCGGCCGGCCTCGACGCGTTTGCGCTGTTTGCCGCGCTCCTCGCCGGTCAGGCGCTCAAAGAGATGCCCGATAATCGAGGCCAGCACCTGCTGGAACAGCGTGCCGCACATGACGGGGAACACGACTTCGCCGGGAAAATACTGCGTGGCGATGACGGCGCCCGAAGAGATGTTGCGCATGCCGCAGGTAAAGCACATGGTGGTCGTCTCGCTATACGGCAGCTGCAGGGCGCGTGCGACCAGAATGCCGATGATAAAGCCGCTGATGGCGAACGCCAGGATAAAGAGGGCGACTTCCAAGCGCTCAACATTCATATGCAGCACGTACTCGCTCATGGCGGTGGAGTTGGACGCGATGACGCCCATCATCATGAACTTGCAAGCGGGTGAGAGCGCGGGGGAGAGCTTCTCGTGACCCCAGCCACGCGTGAGCTCGTTGATGACGATGCCGAGCACGGCGGGGATGGCGATCATAAAGGCCATGTTCTGCATCATGCTCGGCACATCGATCGAAACGGTGGCGCCCAGCAGGAGCTTGAGCGTGAGCGGAATCGTCACAGGCGAGATGACCGAGGACGTCAGGATAATGGTGAGCGCGAGCGGGCCGTTGCCGCCGAACATGCTGATCCACATAAAAGCGGTGACGGCTACGGGCACGCTGTACTCGAGCACGATGCCACAGACGAGGTTGGGGTTGGAACCAAAGAACAGTGAGGCCATGGCATACGCCGCGATGGGGATGAGTACCGCCGAGACCAACAGCGCCAGAATCAGGTGTAGCGGACGGCGGAATACCTCGGCCACCTGATGGAAAGTGTTGCTCAGCGCGCCCTGAAACGTCATAAAGGCAAACAGGGCGGGAACGATGGGCTTGAGCACGCCGATCTGATGGGGAAAGAGTACGCCAAGCGCCACGCAAATCGGAACGATGATCTGCATGTGACCCGCGAGAAACTTGCCCAGTCCAACCCATTGCTTCATATAGCCCTGTGACTCCCTTTGCCCATAAATGCATTTGAATGGATATGCTAGACGCTTGCATACGTTCGTGCGGCAGAAACGCTCGATTATTTCGAGGATTTTACCGCCTTCGTTTGCCGAAACCGGGGCGTACCGCGGCGTTTTGCGTCCGTGCTGCACGGTATAATAAATCCGTTCAACAGATCTGCCTGCCGAAGCGGGCATACACAGAGGACTCATCGCTATGAACCGTGAGAGGTATCGCGGCGACCTGCCCCTATCGGGGGTGGGCGCCTATGTCATCGCTTAAGACGACGCATCGCTGGGCGGTCGCCCAGCAAAATCCCGAGCTCGAAAAAGAGCTTTCGGCCGGTCTGGGCATTCCCGGGTTGGTGGCGCGCATCATGGTCGCGCACGGCATTGGCTCCATCGAGGAGGGCCAGCTGTTTTTGACGCCTTCGCTCGACCGCGACTGGGCCGACCCGCTCATTATTCCGGGTATGTCGGTCGTTGCCGACCGCGTTGAGTGTGCTATTCGCAACCACGAGCACATCGCCGTCTTCGGCGACTTCGATGTTGACGGTATTACGTCGACCTGCCTGCTGACCGAGGCGCTGCGCGCGTTTGGCGCCGATGTCACGCCGTTTATTCCGCATCGCTTTGACGAGGGCTATGGCTTGTCGCGTGCGGCGCTCGATCGCGTTAATGAGCTCGCTCATCCCCAGCTGATCGTGACCGTCGACAACGGCATCGCCGCCAAGGAAGAGGTTTCCTATCTGGAGAGCCTGGGGATCGATCTGGTGGTCACGGACCATCATGAGCCCTCCGACCAGGTGCCGCGGGGTGTGCCCCTGACCGACCCCAAGCTCGAGGACGAGGGTCCCTCGCGCGAGCTTGCCGGTGCCGGCGTAGCGCTCAAGCTGGTTCAGGTTCTGGGCGAGCGCCTGGGTAAGCCGTCGTATTGGCGTTCGCTGATTGAGGTCGCGGCGCTGGGCACCGTGTCCGACATGATGCCGCTGACGCCCGAGAACCGCGCACTGGTCGCCGAGGGCATCCAGCAGATGCGCGTGACCGCCCGTCCCGGTTATATTGCGCTCGCCACGCTCGCCAAGGCCGACCTTTCCAGCATTACAGCCGATGGCCTGTCGTTTTCGCTCATTCCCCGCCTGAACGCCGCCGGTCGTATGGCCGATCCCAAGCTGGCGCTCGACCTGCTGCTTGCCCGCGATCCCATCGAGGCAAGCGCGCTGGCGGCCGAGCTCGAGGAGATCAACCGTCAACGCCGCGAGATAGAGGCGGAACTCACACGCGATGCCATGGCAAAGGTCGAGGAGACCTATGACGGCGGCCGCGCAATCGTCGTGGGCGGCGAGGGCTGGCACGAGGGCGTCAAGGGCATCGTGGCAAGCCGTCTGACCAACCGCTATCACGTGCCGGCGCTGCTGTTCTCGATCGAGGACGGTATCGCGCGCGGTTCGGGTCGCTCGGTGGGCAAAGTCAACCTGTTCGACGCCGTCGAGCGCTGCTCCGACCTGCTGATTCGTCGCGGCGGGCATGCGGGCGCCGTGGGCGTGACTATCGAGGCATCCAAGCTCGATGAGTTCCGCCGCCGTCTTTCCGCCGTACTGTCCGAGCTTCCTGCCGAGGACTTTGAAGACACCGACGAGGTTGCCGCTACTGTCGACCTTTCCGAACTGAATATCGAGACCATCGAGCAGATTTCTCGCCTTGAGCCGTTTGGCCAGGGCAACAAAGTGCCTCTGTTGGCCGCCGAGGGTGTGACGATGTGCGACCGCGCCGTGGTGGGCAAAACCGGCGAGCACATGCGCTTTGTGGCGACAGATGGTGCTGCGAGCGTGCCGGCCATCATGTTCCGCGTGCCGCAGATTGATAAGCTCATCAATTGCGATAGCGCGGTCGACTTGGTGTTCGAGGCTGTGGCCGAGCATTGGCAGGGCCGCGTAAAGCCCAAGCTCATGATCAAGGATGTCCTAGTCCGCGACACCACGGCGTCCAGCGTTGACGACCCGGCATGCGAACTTCGCCGTGGCGTGGAGCCTGCAGACTCTGGTCTGCGCCTGGAGTCTCGCAAGCGCCAGACGCTCGCCCAGCTTTCCTATACCGAGCTCACGCGCTCGCTCATCCACAGCTTTATCGGCTCGAACCAGCCGCACCGCGCACAGGTCGAGGCGCTCGATGCCCTGGCCGATCACCAAAGTGTTCTGGCCGTTATGGGAACGGGACGCGGCAAGTCCCTCATCTTCCATGTGCATGCCGCACGCGAGGCGGTCCTTCGCGGGCGTGCGAGCATCTTTGTCTATCCGCTGCGTGCACTCGTGGCCGACCAGGCCTATCACCTCTCGTCGACGATGGCCGCGCTCGGCATTGGCGTCGGCGTGCTGACTGGCGAGACCGTGGAGGCCGCGCGCGATGACGTGTTCGCCGGCTTGGCTTCGGGCCGCACCGGCATCGTGCTCACGACGCCCGAATTCCTGTCCATTCACCGCGATCGCTTCGCGCGTTCCGGGCGCATCGGATTTGTCGTTATCGATGAGGCGCACCATGCCGGCCTTGCCAAGGGCGGCGACCGCAGTGCCTATCTTGACATGCCCGATATCCTCAAGGCCCTGGGCGACCCGGTCGTTATGGCCGCGACGGCCACCGCGACGGCTCCGGTCGTGGCCGAGCTCGCCCGCGTGCTGCCGATTACCCGTACAGTGGTCGACGAGACGGTGCGCGAGAACCTGCAGCTCGAGGACGACCGCGATCTTGCGAGCCGTGAGAACCGCCTGGTGTCTATCGTGGCGACGGGGGAGAAGACCGTCATCTACGTCAACTCGCGCGACCAGTCCGTGGCGCTTGCCAAGACGCTGCGCAAGCGCGTGCCCGATTGCGCGACCCGCATTGCGTTCTATAACGCGGGGCTTGCGCGCTCCGATCGCCGCCGTGTGGAGGAGGCATTCCGAGACGGAAGCCTCAGCTGCATCGTTTCGACCTCTGCCTTTGGCGAGGGCGTCAACCTGCCCGATATCCGCCATGTCGTGCTCTACCACATGCCGTTTGGCGCCATCGAGTTCAACCAGATGAGCGGGCGTGCCGGCCGTGATGGACAGCCCGCCGTGATCCATCTGCTCTACTCGTCGCGCGATGCCCGCATTAACGAGCGCCTGCTCGACTGCTATGCGCCCGAGCGCGACGAGCTCGTCACGCTCTATCGCGCGCTGCAGACTATGTGGCGCTCCAACCGCGGCAAGACGGGGGACGACTCGTTTAGTGCGAGCGATATCGACATCGCGCAGATGTGCCTTGCCATCGATGCTCGCACGCCGGTTGACGAGCGCTCGGTGGAAAGTGGTCTGGGAATCTTCGAAGAGCTTGGTTTCTGCCGCGTTTCGGGGTTTGACGACACGCGTCGCATCGCGATGGCCGAAAACCCCGGCCGCGTGCAATTGAGCAGGTCAATCCGCTATTTGGAGGGTCTGCGCTCGCGCATGGAGTTCTCGGCTTTCCGGAGCTGGGCGCTCGATTCGTGCGCTTCTGATATGCTAGCCAAAGTTAACCGCCCGATCGTACCGCGGGCCTAGGGGAAGGGGACCTCGATGGATGCCGCAGCCCGTACCGCCCATGATTCCATCCTCCAGCCGTTCTCGGAGATGGAGCACTATAAGCATGCTGATGAGCTGCCGCCCGAGATTATGGCGGACAGCTACGACAAGCTGGAGCGCCTGTGCCTCAAATATATGAATGAGGACGACTTCTCTAAGGTTGAACAGGCCTACTGCTTTGCCGCCGAGAAGCACTGCAACCAAAAGCGCCGCTCGGGCGAGATGTACATTAACCATCCCGTCGAGGTGGCCATCATTTTGGCCGACCTCAAGATGGACTGTGACGTGGTGTGCGCCGCGCTGCTGCACGATACCGTCGAGGATACCGAGACCTCGCTTGCCGATGTTTCCGGCCTGTTTGGCGATACGGTGGCCGAGCTCGTCGATGGCGTGACCAAGCTCACCAACATCGAAGTCGACAGCATGGACGAGAAGCAGGCCCTCACGCTGCGCAAGATGTTCCTCGCCATGTCCAAGGACATCCGCGTCATTATCGTTAAGCTTGCCGATCGTCTGCACAACATGCGCACCCTTGCCGCCCTGCGTGAGGACCGTCGCCTGTTTAAGGCTCGTGAGACCATGGACGTGTACGCGCCCCTGGCCGACCGTCTGGGCATGAGCTCCATTAAATGGGAGCTCGAGGACCTGTCCTTCTTCTACCTGGAGCCCGATGCCTACCAGCGCATCGCACGCATGGTGGCGGAGTCGCGCGAGGTCCGTGAGCGCTATCTGGCCGAGACCATCAAGACGCTCACCGACGAGCTCAACCGCATTGGCCTGGAAGACTTCCAGATCAACGGCCGTTCCAAGCACTATTGGTCCATCTACCAAAAGATGAAGCGCAAGGGCAAGGAATTCTCCGAGATCTACGACCTGGTGGCACTGCGCGTCATCACGCATTCGGTGCGCGATTGCTACTCCACGCTCGGCGCGGTGCACACGCTGTGGCACCCCATGCCCGGTCGCTTTAAAGACTATATCGCCATGCCCAAGGTCAATAACTACCAGTCGCTCCACACGACGGTCATCGGCCCCACGGCTCGCCCGCTCGAGATTCAGATTCGAACCTACGAGATGCATGAGCAGGCCGAGTACGGCATTGCCGCCCACTGGCTATATAAGAAGTCGGGCGGATCGTCTGCGTCTAAGACCAATGATGCCCAGCGTCTGGACGACCAGATTAACTGGCTCAAACATTCGCTCGATTGGGCTGCGTCTGATGAGATTACCGACGCCAAGGAATACCTGCATTCGCTGAAGGTCGACCTCTTCGATCAGGAGATCTTTGTCTTTACGCCCAAGGGCGAGGTCATGGCGCTCCGTGCCGGCTCCACGCCGCTCGACTTTGCCTACGCCGTTCACACCGAGGTGGGAAACCATTGCGTCGGCGCCAAAATCAACGGTGCGGTGGCTCCGCTCACGCACGAGATTAAGACGGGTGACCGTGTCGAGATTCTGACTAACAAGAGTTCCAAGCCGTCGCGTGATTGGCTCAAGATCGTCAAGACGCCTTCGGCCAAGTCCAAGATCCGTCGCTACTTTGCCGCTGCGACCAAGGACGACGACGCTGCTGCTGGTCGCGATATGCTGGCCAAGGACCTGCGTAAGCGTGGCTATGGCATTTCTACGCCGCGTTCGACGCGTGCGCTCAACGCCGTGGCGGAGCAGTTTAACTTCAAGCAGCTCGAGGACCTGTTTGCCGCCGTCGGCGCCGGCAAGGTTGCCCCGCGCGCTGTGGGCAATAAGGTCGAGCAAATCTTGGACCCCAAGCCCGAGGAACAGCTCACCAAGGCCGAGGCTATCGCCGAGGTCGTGAAGCAGCCTGCTCGCGGTTCCAACCGCAAGCCGCAAAAGCGCGGCAAGAGCGCCAGTAACGGCATTATCGTCAAGGGCGAGAGCAACAGCGGCCTACTGGTCCGTCTGGCGCACTGCTGCAACCCCGTGACGGGCGACGACATCGTCGGCTTCATCACGCGCGGTCGTGGCGTTTCGGTGCATCGCGCCAACTGTCCCAACGTCAAGGGTCTTATGGAGCATCCCGAGCGCATGATCGAAGTGGAGTGGGACGGTGCTGCCGACACCCTCTTCCAGGTCGAGATCGTGGTCGAGTGCCTGGACCGCATGGGCCTTCTCAAGGATGTCACCATTGCCATTGGCGATGCGGGCGGCAATATCCTTTCTGCCGCCACGTCGACCAACCGCGAGGGTATTGCAACCCTGCGCTTTATGGTCGAGATTTCGGACGCGAGCGGTCTGGATCCGCTGCTGGCCTCTATCAGCAGCGTCGACTCGGTCTACGACGCTCGCCGCCTCATGCCCGGCGAGGGCGGAGCACAACTCAAGCGTCGCGTGTAGGCGCGAGAGTCTTGCAGCATCATAGATATTGGCTACGTTCGAGGCATCGTTTGGTGCCTCGACGTATTTAGAAGGAAAGTGTGCATATGGACGATACGACTTTGGACCTGACGCCCCGAGGCGCGGCTTCGATTGAGACGCTCGTCAACGGCCCGATTCAGACCAACAGTTACGCCGTGATGTCGAATGGTGAGTGCTTGATCGTCGACCCCGCGTGGGAAGGCGAGCGACTTGTGGAACATATTCTCGCCGCACATCCCGGGGTGCGCGTGCTCGGCGCCGTCTGTACGCACGGTCATGCCGACCATGTTGGCGGTGTCGCCGGAGTGCGTGCCGCCGTTGGCGAAGACTGTCTGTACGAGCTGTGCGCTCAGGACGTAACGGTACCGCATGCGAATATCGAGGAGCAACGCTCCATGTGGGGTATCGAGACGCCCGATCCGGGTGAGCCGACGCGCCTGCTTGCCGAGGGCGATACGGTCGAGGTGGGCGACGTCTGCCTGCAGGTGATCGAGGCGCCGGGGCATACGCCGGGCGGCATCGTCCTGTTCGCCGCGACCGAGCAGGGAAATATTGCCTTTGTGGGTGACACCTTGTTCCCGGGCGGCCACGGTCGCACCGATCTTTCCGGCGGTGATGAGGCGGCGATTATGCGTTCACTCTCCAAACTTGCCAAGGTCCTTCCGCCCGATACCGTTTGCCTGACGGGCCATGGCGATTCGACCACCGTCGCGCGTGAGCTCATGCAGAATCCGTTCATGCAGATGTAGCTTAGAGACCGTCTTTCGAATCACGAAGAACGTTCAATCGTCAAGTAATTTTCCCCAACGGGTCGATTCTGTGGGGCAAACGGTCAAAATTTGTCCAATCGGATGATATTCGTGAACAAACGAACGTTTATGCTGCGGTATGCCGTGGTAAAATCACAGGCGTTATCGGAGCAACCTTACAGGAGGTTTCTTTTATGCTCGTCAACGCAGCAGACATGCTCAAGAAGGCCGAGGCCGGCAAGTACGCTCTCGGTGCCTTCAACACCAACAACCTCGAGTGGACCCTGGCTATTCTCCAGGCCGCCGAGGAGGCCAAGTCTCCGCTGATCCTTCAGTGCACCGCCGGTGCCGCTAAGTGGATGGGCGGTTTCAAGGTCTGCGCCGACATGGTCAAGGCTGCCGTCGAGGCCACGGGCGTTACCGTTCCCGTCGCCCTTCACCTCGATCACGGTTCTTACGAGGACTGCTTCAAGTGCATCGAGGCCGGCTTCACGTCCATCATGTATGACGGCTCTCACGAGGAGACCTTCCAGCTTAACCTCGACCGCACCAAGGAGCTCGTTGAGCTTGCCCACTCCAAGGGCATGTCCATCGAGGCCGAGGTTGGCGGCATCGGCGGCACCGAGGACGGCGTGACCTCCAACGGCGAGCTCGCTGACCCCGCTGAGTGCAAGCAGATTGCCGACCTGGGCGTCGACTTCCTCGCCTGCGGCATCGGCAACATCCACGGTGTGTATCCCGCCGACTGGGCTGGCCTTTCCTTCGAGCGTCTGGGCGAGATCAAGGCCCAGACCGGCGATCTGCCCCTCGTTCTGCACGGTGGCACCGGCATCCCCGAGGATCAGATCAAGAAGGCCATCTCCCTGGGCATCTCCAAGATCAACGTCAACACCGACCTGCAGCTCGTCTTCGCCGCTGCCACGCGTGAGTACGTTGAGGCTGGCAAGGATCAGCAGGGCAAGGGCTTTGACCCCCGCAAGCTCCTCAAGCCTGGTCGCGACGCCATCGTTGCCCGCACCAAGGAGCTCATGGAGGAGTTTGGCTCCGTCAACAAGGCGTAAGTAGCGGTTTAACTTCCCGCCGGAGGCCCCGTTTCCCCTACGCTGTTTCCCTCGCGCTCACCTGGCTTCGCCAGAAGTCGCGCGACGGAATCAGCTCCGGGGAAACGGGGCCTCCTTCGTTAACTCGCTACAGGGTTACTGGGCTGAATTAAGATGGCTACTGGCTTTGCCAGAAGTCGCACCAAGGAAACAGTTCCGGGGGACGGGGCTTCCTTCGTTTAACGCCGCAGGGTTACGAGGCTGAATTATTTATTTGACTACCGTTCAGCGGTGTTGATGGCTCCCTTGTTGGGGCTTTCTTTTTATCTCGCTACAATGGGCTTCAAGCGTTCTAGTGACTTGGAGTTTTGGTATGGCTGTTATTAATGTACTGCCTTCGGATGGGGAGGTTATTGACGAGGGTCCTGTTGGTTGCTCTGTTGATGTTTGTTGTGATGATTTTCGTCATCTTGATATTGGGCTGCCGCCCGAGATTCTTCGTCTCAAGGACGCTGGGTATTTGACGCAGGCTGTTGCGGCTTGCGATCGTCTATTGGAGCAGAATCCTGAGCCTTCGCTGGCTGCTTGTGTTCGTGCCGAGCGGTATCGCATGCTTGAGACGCCGCTGCACTTTTCCGTTTCTCGTGATCGGGCTATCGCAATGATTCGCGAGGAGTGGCCTGAGTTTACCGAGGAGCAGTTTGACGATCTGATCGACCGTAAGCGTATTGACTGGCGTTTTATCGATGGCGAGCTGTTTGTTCTCGATAACTTCCTCGATTCGCTTCGCGTGTATCCCAAGGAGGTTCCGGGCTTGCGTCCCGATCCTACGGACGGCATAGCGCTGCGCAACCAGATGCTCAAGGAGATGGAGTCGCAAAACGGGTTGACTCGCGTCATCACGCTTAAGGCGTCCGTATCTGTCCCTGGGGCTTTGGAGGGGGAGACCGTTCGCGCGTGGCTTCCCGTTGCCGCCGCCTGCCGCCAACAGTCTCAGGTCGAGATTCTCGATATGACGTCGGAGGGCGCCGTTGCTCCCGAAGACGTTTCGGCTCGTATTACCTCATGGACATCTTCGACTGAGCGTTCATTCTCGGCGACCTATCGCTATCACATCGATGCCGCCTATTGCGACGTCTATGGGGGTACGCTTCCGTCTCATCCGTGCATGGACA